>CAZTHJ010000211.1:0-2717 GCA_964613565.1 uncultured Dehalococcoidales bacterium
TCGATTGCTATCTCAGTAGGCGCAATCAGGAAAGTACACTTCGATGTTGCTGCCAAGTTCGCTGCCCTAGTTGTGCAACAGGTCGCCGCCGGCGACATGTCGCAGAAGTTTCTGTTTAATATCAATTTACCCAATTTGCCTCTGACCAAGATTACCGGCGTGGAAATAACAAGGCTCGGCGAACGCAGCTATATGGATAATATCAAGGCTGGCCACGATGGCAAGAGGAAATACTACTGGATTGTACGTGGCAAACCTGATTGGATAGAGGTGAAAGGTACAGACATCTGGGCACTGGGGCAGAATAAAATCTCAATCACACCGCTTCAAAGCGACCTGAGCAGCCAGGGGCAGCTTGAACCGCTGAAAAAAACAATTACTGCCCTGTTTCAGGTTCTGAAACAGGGCAGTCCAACCAAACGCACTAAGTAAAATTAACAACCAGCTTCTTCTAGCCAAGAGGACGCAACTTGCTTCTCGCCGCCGCTATATGGTTTTCGAGGATAGCGCCCTGAGCTGCCGCCAGCTTGGCAATCGGTATCCTGAATGGACTACAACTCACGGAATCTACACCGATGCTGTGGAAAAACATTATAGAGCGTGGTTCTCCGCCGTGCTCTCCGCAAACTCCGATGCTCAAATCTTTCTTCTCCCGTCTGGCCCAGGTGATGGCAGTCTCCATCAGCCTGCCCACTCCCTTTACATCCAGAATCAGGAACGGATTATCCTGAAGAATGCCGGCATCGAGATAGGTGGACAAGAATTTCTTCTCCACATCCTCCCTGCTGAAGGAGAACACAGCCTGGGTAAGGTCATTGGTACCGAACGAGAAGAAATCGGCCACTTGAGCCAGCCTGCCTGCCCTCATGCAGGCACGAACGGTTTCCATCATCACACCTAGCTTGAGACCTTTGTCGTTAACCATCTTCTTCACCCAAACAAGCTCCTGTGTAGTAATTACCTGAGGCACCATGATAGAGACATCCGCTTTAACCTCAGCACATGCCTCGGCGATGGCATCTATCTGCATCTGGTAAATCTCAGGCGATGTAACGGCCAGCCTCACGCCCCTGTGCCCCAGCATCGGGTTTGTCTCTTCCAGCTCTTTAATCCGCTGCTTCATAGCATGGTCTGCTGTCTCCTCAGAAGGAAGAAACTCATGAAGTGGCAGGTCCAGGAGACGGATTATGATGGGCATTCCCTGCAGCTCTTTAAAGATGGCGACGAAGTCCTCTCTCTGAAGTTTGCGCAAAACAGTCAAAGCTTCAGCCTTTTGCTCCTTAGTTTCTGCCAGTATTAACCGCCTTATGGCCGCCAGCCGCTCCGGGCCATTGAACTGGCGTTCAGTGCGGCAAAGGCCGATACCTTCAGCACCGAACTTCTTGGCATGTGCTATAGCATCAGCCGTATCCGCATTTGCCTTGACCTTCAGTTGCCTGAAGCTGTCAGCCCAGGTGAGCAACTCAGCAAGCTCGGGGCTGCCTTCGGCTTCCACCATAGGCAGAGTACCAAGATACACTTTACCTGTGTTTCCATCTATGGTAATGATATCGCCCTTCTTAACTACATGAGAATCAGCCAGGAATGTCTCCGCATGGAGGTCTATTTTCACCTCTTCGGCACCACAGATACAGGGCTTGCCCATAGCCCTGGTCACTATAGCTGCGTGTGAAGTGAGCCCGCCACGGGAGGTTAACACGCCCATAGCAGCGGAGACGCCGAGGATATCATCGGGGCTGGTCTCAGGTCTCACCAGTATCACGCGCTCATTTTTCTTCATAGCCGCTACAGCATCCACGGGATAAAATACAACTGCCCCGCAGGTTGCGCCCGGAGCAGCGCCCAATCCCTTGGCTATGGATTTATATTTCTCCGGATGTTCAATACGTCTGTGCAGGAACGACCTTACATCCTCAGCGGATACCCGCAGCAGGGCTTCCTCGCGGGAGATATATCCTTCCTTAGCCATATCTACAGCGATTTTCACCGACGCCTGGCCGCTGCGTTTACCTGACCGGGTTTGCAGAATATAAAGCGTGCCCGATTCAATGGTAAATTCCACATCCTGCATATCGCGGAAATGGTTTTCCAGAATGCCGGTTATCTCATCGAGTTGCGCATACATATCCGGCATCTGCGACTGCAGAGCGCTGATAGGCTGAGGCGTCCGTCGCCCCGAGACTAAATCTTCGCCCTTAGCGCCACTGATATATTCGCCAAAAAGCACTTTTTCCCCGGTGCTGGGATTTCTGGTAAACATCACACCGGTGCCAGACCTTTCGTCCAGGTCGCCGAAGACCATTGCCTGAATTATGACAGCAGTGCCCATATCCGCAGAAATGCGGTTGAGGCGGCGATAATCAATCGCCCTGGGATTGTTCCAGGACTCGAAGACCTTTTTAACAGCAGACCTGACATCAGTCTTATTTTTGACGTCGAGCACTGTATCCATCATTCCCGGCATGGATGCCGCTGCTGAAGAACGGACAGATACGGCAAGGCCATCGCCCAGTTTCTTGCCTGTGCGCTGCTCCAGAGTATCCAGAGCCTGATTGATTTCTTCAACCGGTATTCTCCCGGTACGCTTGTACTCATTAAAGGCATCTACAGATACCACGAAGCCAGAAGGCACCGGCAGCCTCAGCTTGGTCATAGCCACCAGGTTGGCTCCTTTGTTGCCGAGCAGACTCTTATCATCCCAGGCACCTGTAAAGTGA
>CAZTHJ010000212.1:0-829 GCA_964613565.1 uncultured Dehalococcoidales bacterium
GTAAAATTCCTGGAAACTCTTTTCGGCGCACCAGTCAGCAACCTTCCAGCAGATAGCCATGTAGACCGCGGCGGTCAGGACGGAAAACCAGATACTCTGGGTGGCGCCATAAGCCAGGGCACCGGCAGCAGCAAATGACCAGTAGTTCCAGAAATCGATCATGAGGGTCTTGGTGAAGCGGACCAGGATGAGGACAATGTTCAGTGCAATAGCGGTGATGATGATGAAAGGCGTTGTGGGATTGCCCCAGGCCATACCAATCAGCCCCCAGCCGACATCAACAATGTCAAGATGCCAGCCCAGGCGTTCGACCATCGCCGCAGTTGCGGGTCCCATGATGGCAACCAGTTTATCAACCACGAGGAACAAGCCGACAAAACCAACAGCAGAAATCAGGCCAGAGCGGAGTGCTTTTCCAAAGCCAACTTTAAAAAGCAAGCCCAATAAGAAAAGGGCAATAAAGAGGATACCGCCGCCGCCCAGGCTGGTGAGGGAAAAAGATCAAATGGTGCATTATGAAGTAGCGCAGAACTACAGGTCAGATGAAGAGGTGAAGGAGTTCATCAAAAAGATCCGCGGCGGAGGTTAACCTGTTTTTGCCATATAAAAGGCAGTTCAGATCAAATAACTATAAATAAAGAATAATTCATCTGGGAGGTATGTAGATGGGTGGTTATCTGAAAAGAAATCCGGAAACATTCCCCGTAAAGGGTATCAGGAGAGTTGATCGGCCTACCATCCGTATAAACGAAGCCGAAGTACAGCGGGTCGATGAAAGGGAAAGCGGCTTTAACCGGGCACGGCGCGGCGACTTCGGCCCCAGGATTAA
>CAZTHJ010000212.1:839-2708 GCA_964613565.1 uncultured Dehalococcoidales bacterium
CCGAGGCAGCCGGGATGAGTTGGATCCCGATGATAAGCAGGAGGTAAACCGCTTCGTACCCAAGCATCCTCTTTCAGCCAGCCTGTTGCAGATGCAGGTATTCCTGAGGAACGCTGTGAACGGCCTGGTGGCGGCGCAGAAAGCCCCACTCCCCGATGACCCGGCCATGCTCTCGCGCCACATCAAAGATACTGCATATTTCCTCAGGGCGGATGCGGTGGGTATTTGCCGGTTGCCTGCCTATGCGGTATATACCAACAGTTATCCCAGGGGTGAAGCGGTTGAACTGAATCACAAATATGCCATAGGCATACTGGTGGACCAGGATTATATGACGTCCAGGGCGACCTCCGGGCATGACTGGATCAGCAATTCCATGAGCTTCATGTCATATTCAGCTTCCGGGTTCATCGCCTGTATCCTGGCCGACTATATCCGCAGACTGGGCTACCCGGCGCGGGCCCATCATGCCAGGGATTACCAGGTCGTGGTTCCGCCTATTCTTTTGTGGGCCGGCCTGGGTGAGATGTCAAGAATCGGAGATTGCGTAATTCACCCCTTCATGGGACCCAGGTTCAAAGCTGCCGTAGTCACCACCGACCTGCCCCTCTCCGTAGATAAACCTGTAGATTTTGGCCTGCAGGATTTCTGCTCCAGGTGCAGGAAATGTGCCAGGGCATGCCCCTCACAGGCTCTGAGTTATGATAATAAAATTATGGATAAGGGCTATGAGCACTGGCAGTCTGATACGCAAAAATGCACAAGCATGCGCACGGGTAACTTAAAAGGTTCGGGATGCGGTACCTGCATCAAGGTATGCCCGTGGAATAAACCATATACACCCCTGCACCGTGCTGTAAACTGGGCCGTGCGGCATTCGTCGCTGGCGCGCAGCGCGGCCATAAAAGCAGATGACCTGCTGGGCTATGGCAAAGCGCACAGGGACGAGCAGTGGTGGCTCGACCTGGAGGATCTCAACGGAGACGGGATATTCCATTTACCCGGCACAAAAGAAGGGGCTGCCCGGGAATAAGCCGTTTTTAATGCGAAGCTAAGATCGAAATTAAGCAGGGAGTGGACTTCAGGCCTGTCCCAGCATATATGGAGAATGGTGGAGGCCTTATTCAAGGCCTCCACCGATTGTTTCAGTTGAGGAAGCCTAGGCTTCCTTTTCGCGCTTGGGCGGCTTGAGGGGTGTGATGAAATCCTTGTATTTCTCCATTTTGGCAGGAATCTCGTTCACTCTGGGCACTGTTGCATTCCTCACCTCGGCTATCTCGTAAAAGTGTATGCGCTTGCCCTCCAGTTCCAGAACGGATTTAGCCTGCTCCTCCCTGGAGAAAACTATTTTGGCCTTGCCGCCTTCGATTTTGATATCCCCATTGATACCGCAGACGGCACAGGTTACGGTCTGGTCAGTGTTAATTACCATCATATCGAGATGGCAGACAGGACAGGTGCCGGCATGTTCGCCCTTGAAAGTCATCTCCTCCCATTTTTTGCCCATGGCCTCGGCAACATGCCTGCCCAGATTATGAGCCTGCCGGACAGCCTTATCGTCAAGCAGCACGGAGCCGAAGGTCTCGTTGGCCCTCAGCACCTGCATCTGGTCTACGATGCGGATCTGCGGTGAGAAGGTGATGGTATGCAGGGTGGGCAGCCCGAAGGAAGTCCAGTTGGGCAGCGGTGCGCCGCCCACGCTGATGAAGCCGCCCGACCTGTTCTTGAACAGCCTTTCATCCATCTTGACATTATCGCCCATCATCTTCTTGATCTCCAGCCTGAAAGCCACATCCACATAGGGACCCATGGCACGGTCGCTGATATGGCGCAGGTATCCCGGCGGCATGAGCGTCCACACCGGTGCAG
>CAZTHJ010000213.1:0-2707 GCA_964613565.1 uncultured Dehalococcoidales bacterium
TGGATAATCGTAATCGCGCTGACGATACCGCTGACGCTTTATTTCAGGCATGATGCCACGTCAATTATCGTCAATATCCTCTTTCTAAGTGTTCCCCTGCTGATTGTGGGCTACATTACGCTGGAACGCAGGTGGCGCAACAGGGAAAGGCAGACATTGATGGAAAGGGAAAAAGAACGCCAGAACTATGTCGCCCAGGTCTTCCAGGCACAGGAAGACGAACGCAAGCGCATTGCGCGTGAGCTGCATGATGATGCTATACATTCTTTATTAATTACAGCAAACAGAATCAGCGGCCTGGCCTCCGATGCAGAAGGGCCGGAAAAAGAAAGTCTCAGGGTGCAGGTGGAAGAGATCAGAGCGGATATCCTGCGCGTTTCCGATGAGCTGAGAAGGCTGACTCTGGATTTGAGGCCGGGTATTCTGGACAATATCGGCTTTATACCTGCCCTGCGCTGGCTGGTAAACAGGCTGAACCAGGAACAAAAAATGGATGCCAGGCTGACGGTTATTGGCGATGAGCGCAAAATCCCACATGAGCGCGAGGTGATCTTGTTTCGCATAGTACAGGAAGCGCTCAACAATGTATTGAAACATGCAAAGGCAGGTGAGGTCATTGTAACACTGGCATTTGGCGACGAAACTGTAAAAATATTCGTCTATGATAACGGCGCGGGCTTTGCTGTTCCTGAGAGAATTAACAGCTTCGCTGCCGCGGGCAAGCTGGGCCTTACAGGCATACAGGAGAGAGTCCGTTCCCTGGACGGGGCTCTGGATATTAAAAGCCAGCCGGGAACAGGAACCCTGCTTTCCGTGGAATTTAAGCTTTAGCCTGTTTTTAGCTAGTATGTACGGATAGTATCACTACAGGGCAGCATGTTTGCGACAGGTTTCTAAATCTGCCCGGGGTAATGAGCCTGCCTGAAAACCGGACGGCAACCTCCCCACGGTCATGGCGAGGAGCCAGCGACGTGGCCATCCCACTTGGACGGATGGGATCACCACGTTGCGCTCGTGGTGACGAGAAAAAGGGGCTCTTGACGACAGCCTTACGTTAGTGGCGGGTCTTTAGACCCGCCTAAGGGGGATGGCCTGAAGGACGTTGATAACAAAGGTATTTACCTTTTCTTATTTTTAGGCCAGTCTATATTATCAAATATATCCGCCAGCTTTTTATCGCGCTCTTTGCGTTTTTTCTCGGCTGCCAGGCGTTCCTTTTCCTCGATACGTTTTATCTCCTGGGGAGTACGCGCCAGCCAGCCTTTGCCCCTGGCATATTCTTTGGGTTCGTCCGTCATACACAGAATTATAGCAAGACAGGCGGGATATCAGTAAAAATCCATCGATTTTGCGGTATAATAGTCCAGAATGAGAGATATACAAGCCGAGGATATCACAGCGACCGTTGCCCGCCTGTGTCAGGAGGCTAACTATTACCTGCCGCAAGATTTGCTAGATGCACTGGAAAGGGCTTCGCTTGCGGAGGAATCCGATCTGGGCAAGCAGGTGCTGGGGCAAATTGTGGAAAATGCCCGCCTTGCCGCTGCTGAACAGGTGCCCATTTGCCAGGATACCGGCATCAGCATGGTCTATGTAGAACTGGGACAGGAAGTTCATGTTACCGGCGGAGACCTGTATGCTGCTATCCAGCAGGGAGTACGCGGGGGTTATGAGCAGGGATATCTGCGCAAGTCCATGGTGGAAAGGCCTTTTTCAGGGAGGGAGAATACAGGCGATAACACACCTGCAGTGATTCATATGGAGATAGTGCCCGGCGACAGGCTCAAAATAACCGTTGTACCCAAGGGTGCCGGCAGCGAAAATATGAGCCGCCTGTTTATGCTGACTCCGTCGGCCGGACGCCAGGGTATCATCGATGCCGTGGTGAGGGCGGTAGATGAAGCGGGCAGCAATCCCTGTCCCCCCTTGATAGTGGGGGTGGGCATCGGCGGCAGTGCCGAAAAGGCCATGGATATCGCCAAGCGTGCCTTATTGCGGCCCGTGGGCCAGCCCAATGCAGACCCTGAGACGGCTCAACTGGAAGCTGAGATTCTGCATGTTGTAAATAAGCTCGGCATCGGCCCGCAGGGATTCGGCGGCAGGATCACAGCGCTGGCCGTGCATGTGGAAACCTTCCCCGCCCATATCGGCGGCATGCCGCTGGCCGTAAATTTCGGCTGCCATGCCCTGAGGCATAAAGAGGCTGTAATTTAACCACCGGCTGTCTCTTAAATATTTGCCGATTCCCTCCCCTTTGCTGCCTTGACTATGATAATGTACAATCTTGACTAATATAATCGGGCAAATTAAATGTCTTAGGAGAGATTGAAATGAAAAGAGCAGGCTGTTTTATCGGCATAGCCATAGTTGTTATAGTGGTACTGGCCGTGGTCGGCTGGTTTATGGGCACCTACAATTCGCTGGTGGCCAAAGACCAGGCGGTAGAAGCACAGTGGGGCCAGGTGGAAGCCCAGTACCAGAGGCGCTATGACCTCATACCCAACCTGGTCAATTCCGTCAAAGGCTTGATGGCACAGGAGCAGGCTGTCTTTAACGCCATCGCCGAGGCGCGTACGAAATACGGCGCTGCGGCCACTGTCAACGAAAAGGCAGAGGCCGCCAGTGCGGTAGAGGGCGCGCTGGGCAGGCTGCTGGTGGTCATGGAAAACTATCCCGAAATCCGTTCCAGCGAGGCCGTGGTGGGCCT
>CAZTHJ010000214.1:0-2696 GCA_964613565.1 uncultured Dehalococcoidales bacterium
GGGGCTGCTTGTCAAACTCGATATCGGCATCGAGTTTGACAAGCAGCCCCGGCCGCCGGAATCGGGGAGCTATTTGCCCTGATCCACCCTCACATCCAGTATATGCGACCCCCACGGCGGCAGCTCGATATACAATCCCTGCTCCCGCACCTCGGCAGCGGGGCTGCTGTAAACCCGCCCGTGCAGCCTATCATCTGAAACCAGTCGCTGCGCGTTTTCCAATGCCAGGGGCAGACGTACCCTGCCGTAAGCCGTAGTATCGCAATAGTTGATGGCCGCCAGCTTGAAGCTGTCCTGGTATTGCCAGCACCATACCAGGAGGCTGTGGAAAGTCAAGTCCCCCTCCCAGGCCGGCCCGGCCTGCAGCAACTGCCAACTGCCATCATGCAAGGCTGCTGAGCTGCAGGCAGGCAACAGTTTTGCATAATAGGCCTTGACCCCGCTGTTGTGGGTATCCTCGGCGGGACGGCTCATCTGCACCGGCAAACGCTTTGAAAGGCCCTCCATCTGGCCCCCGTGCAGCAGCCGCATGCAGGGTAGCGTGCATATGGCCGTGGCGGCCGCCAGCGATTTTTCCTGGCCGAAGGTTCTCACTGCCCGCGACTCATCGTGGTTTTCCACAAACAGCAGGCTGTGTTTCAGCCCCGGCCCGGCCTCCCTGATATATTCCCTTATCTTTGGTGCAGGTTCATACCTCAATCTGTCGTAAAGCCCCTTATCATAGGTGTAGTCGAATCCCATCTGCCTCAGTTCCGCCTCCGTCCCCCAGTAGGCCTCGGCGATAAAAATAAAGCCGGGGTACTTTGACTTGACTCTGCCGATGGCCTCTTCCCAGAATTCGGAGTTTACCTCAGTGAGCGGATCGATGCACTTGCCCCAGACCTTGTGGAAGACACTGTTCAATCCCAGCATGGCCATATCGCAGCGCACGCCATCGCAGGACTGCGCTATTTTCAGCAATTCGGCAATGAGTGCCTGCCGCAGCTCCGGGGAGAAAAAATTGACCTGAACGGTATCCTGCCAGGGAGGGAAGTTGGGGTCCCTGCCATGTGCCAGCCAGGCCCCGCCGGGAGTCTGGAAAAAGTCTCCCGGATGTTGCGCACGCTCCTCCTCTGTGGCCTGTACAAACCTGTGCGGGTGGCTCAGCGTCCAGGCATGGTCCAGGGCCAGGTGATTGGGTACAAAGTCAAGGATTAAGCCCAGTCCCATGCTGTTCAGTTTTTCCTTGAGCAGGGGCAGCTCCTGCGGCTGACCCAGGCGGCTGTCCAGCATGTAGCTGTAAACTGCATAGGGAGAGCCGGCGATATCTTCGGCTGTCCAGCCGGGCAGGGTACGTTCGTATTGGTCCTGAAGGTTTTTGTCCTGCAGTGCAATCTGCCTCGCACGCGGGCTGTGCTGCCAGGTACCCATGAGCCAGAGCAGGTTAAAACCTGCATCGCGGTATTGCTGCCAGACTTCATCCGGAATTGTGGAAAGGGAAACTTCCCCGCCCATTTTTTGCCGCAGGCCGTAGATCCAGGCCAGGGTATTGATCTCATAAATTAGGGGGTTATCTAAAGAATCGAACGGCATCACTAAGAAACTCAACTCCTCTGCAGCATATTATGCTCCAATCCTGGTATAGAATCCAGCCCCCCCTGTTCTTATACTTATCTGGTCAGCCTGCGCCGCATGGTAAACAGGGTCAGGGCAAAGAAGATACAGATCAGCGCCAGCAGAACCAGCAGCGGGAGGATCAGACCCGTGGTGAAATTGCCGGCAAAGGCTGCCCGCATTAACTGTACCACGGGAGTCAGTGGAGCGATCCAGCTCAGCTTTTGCACAATCTGCGGGAAGGAGGACAGCGGGAAGAAGACGCCGCTGAAATAGAACATGGGCGTGACGAAGAGGGAAAAGAAATAGTTGAAGCTGTAGAGGTGCGGCACCACCGAGGTGAAAAAGAGGGCAATGGCGGAGAAGAGCAGGCCCAGCAGGAAACAGATGGGAATCACCAGCACCGCCCAGGGCGAATGCACCAGCCCGAAGAAAAAGGAGATCAGCAGCATCACGCTGCCGGTAAGCATGGCACGCGTGGCGCCCCAGAAAATCTCGCCGGCGGTGATATCCTCCACCGTGAGCGGGGTGGAAAGGATGGCGTCATAGGTCTTCTGATAGTCCATGCGGATAAAGCTGGCATAGGTACATTCGAAGGTGGCGCTGAACATGGCATAGCCTGCGATGAGGCCGGGAGCGACGAATTCGATATAGCGCTGGCCGTCTACAGTTCCCACGTAGGCACCCAGCCCGATGCCGATAGCCAGCAGGATGAGGATGGGCTCGATGATGAAGCCGGGCGCCTCCGAATGCCACAGGCGGATAAAGACATCGCCATTCCTCTGCCAGACGCGGACGGCACGGCGGGAGAACATCTTCATTCCTCCAGCGACCTCCCCGTCAGCTTCATAAAGACATCCTCCAGGTTGGCCGGCCTGCGCCTCAGCTTCTGCGGGTCCTGCAGCAGGCTGCTTACCGCAGCCTCGTTTTCCAGGTTGAAGATATTAATCCTGCCCCCCATCTCCCTGAACTCCAGGCCTGTCTGCTTGAGCCCCTGGATAATGGGTGACCTGTCGTCACGGTTGAGCCAGATCTCCCAGACATTTTCGCCGGCATGTTTTGTTACCAGGCTCTGCGGTGTGTCCAGGTCGAGAAACCTGCCG
>CAZTHJ010000215.1:0-335 GCA_964613565.1 uncultured Dehalococcoidales bacterium
CCCATAAGTTGAAACTCCGCTTCAATATCGCCCGGGCGCTTACCGAAAATGCTCCAGGAGATTATGGCAGGAATATTGGTCATCCCCGCAGGGCGGTAAATATCAGAATAGATGATGGTGCCGTCACGCAGTGTAGTGGGCACATCCTGCTCGCAGATAACGCCATCTTCCGGCAGAAAGGTGCGCTGGTTGAACGGCGGAACAAAACTCATAAAGTGTTGTGCCTCAGCAGACGGCCTCCTGGTTTCCCTGTACAGGGTCTCAAGCTCTACATCACCGAACTTTTCCTTTTTCTTTATTATCTGACTCAATCATTGCCTCCTTTTTTTCTTTGT
>CAZTHJ010000215.1:345-2687 GCA_964613565.1 uncultured Dehalococcoidales bacterium
GCCTTTCAGCGCTGTTCTTCCATACGCATCAGCCCTCCCTGTTGTTTGACTGTCGAAAATTGACATTTACCAGAGGCATGCCGGAAAGCGGATATCGATGGCCCGTTTGGGGCATTCCATCCAGCACACCCCGCAGAACCAGCAGTCCTCGGGGTAGGAAACCTCCGGTATATCTTTGTCCCCGTCCCAGGTGAAGACATCCATGGGGCAAAGGTCATAGCATTTGGTGCAGCCGATGCATTTTTTATAATTGATATCTACTGCCATCTTATTTCTTCGCCTCCAGGTATTCCGGCCTGAGATCAGGAGCTTCTTTTATCTCCAATTTGGGCTGCCCTTTTTCCAGGTACTGCAGGGTGACCATGTTATCCCGGGAAGGATCCCTTTCGGTGTAGTCCAGCCGGATAAACTGCCCGCGTGTTTCCCTGCGTTCCAGGCAGGCGTCCAGGTGTATTTCCGTGAGGTGCAGGATGTTGCGGCATTCCAGCGCCCGCATGAGGTAATGAGGATTCCTGGCGGTTAGCCTATTGAGGAATTCGCGCTTCAATGATCTAAGACGCCGCTGGCCCTCGCTCAGCCTGCCCTCGTTTTTATACATGCCCACATATCGCTTGCAAACATAGCGAGTGGAGAGTTCAAGCTCGATGGGCTCTGTGCCTTTGCTTACATGCAAGGGTCCGAAGGCTGTCCCGCGATGGGCCTCAACCTGGGCTTGATCTATTTCAAGCTTGCCCTTGAAAAGGTTTCTCCCGATGTGCTCGGCCGCCCACATGCCGCTGAGGGCGGCGTTGCCGCAGCCGTGCAGGACGGAGGCGCAGTCGCCCACCGCATACAGCCCGGGCATGGTGCTGAGGAAATTGTCATCCACCAGCACGCCGGTGGGCACCATGAAGTTAAGCGGATGATTTTCCATGAGCTCGTAGCGGTGCGTCCTGGGATTGAACATGCGCTCCTCGGCCACCTTGAAGGAGATCAGCTTTTCATCGGTGAAGGCGATCTCCATGCGCTTGTGGTAATCATCCGGCAGATGTTCCTGGGAGACATAGATGGGGTCCTTGCCCTGCAGCTCTACCTGGCGGTACAGGGGGGCGGTGGGGTAGTCTATCTCCTCCCCGTCCCAGGTATACCACTTGGCGCGGATGCCGTCGCCGTGGTCGAAATTGCCATATGAAATACAGAGGTCGTCGCGGATTCGATATCCCCAGCCGGTGATATCCATATTGGCCAGCCTGGCCCCGGCGCGGTAAGCTACGGCATAGCCATCGCCCGAGATGGAGGCCGGGCACCAGTGATACTTCATCTGGTACTTGTAGAAGAGGGGCTCCTCCGGCTCATAGCAGCGGGCAAAAATGCCCGTGGCCAGCACCACCGCCCTGGCCTTGATGACATAAAATTCACCGCTGCGCGTATTCATAGCGGTGGCGCCCACCGCGCGGCCTTTGTGTGTCAGGATGTCCACCACCATGCTACGTTCCAGGACATTGGCGCCGCTCCGGCGTACCGCCTTGGCTAGCATGGGCTTAATATCCGGCCAGTGCACACGGATCATGAGCCTGGGTCCGCCGAACCAGCCGCTGGGCATGTGATAGTACTGGCCATCGTCCCATTTCATGGTGATGCCCATCTTCTCTGATTCCTCCAGCACCCACATGGCCTTGTCCAGCAGGCGGTAGGGGATATTCAGATCCACAAAGCGTCCCTCGCCGCAGACGTCGTGCTGGCGCACCTGCCACAGCTTGACGAACTCCAGTGGCGTAACGCCGTCGCAGGGCACCGGCTCATAGTGATCCTCGCCCATGGCGCCGCTGCCGCTGCGGTCGGTCTTGGACTTTTCCAGCAGTGTCACCCTGAGCCCTTTTTGGGCAGCCTTGACTGCGCAGTAACAGCCGGCGATGCCACCGCCCACGATAAGCACATCTGTTTCAACAGTAGTGCCAGGAACTCTGTCCAGCAACATGTCTAATTTCCTCCCTCGTGAATTTGCTGCAGCCGCCTCTCCCTTTGGCTTAGTGCAAGCTGCTCCTGGCGGCGCTTCTGGATCTGCTCCCCCTCGAAGTCCGCATCCCTGTACCTGATGCTCTTTTCGTACTGAGGAACCACCTGCAGCATGGCGTCGTGGTAGCTGATATCCTTCTCCTCGGCGCGCTGCCTGATCAGCTTCCAGAGGGGAAACTCGAATTTCTCCTCATAATGTTTGTCCGATGTCTCTTCTTTCATAAGCACTCCCTGAACGAGATTCTGCGCATAATGAGAATGCTGAAAAACCCGGATTCAACCCCCTTTATCACCAGTCTTGGGGGAAATAGGAAGCTGGGGGACACCCCCAGACCCTCGGCAGGAAG
>CAZTHJ010000216.1:0-2645 GCA_964613565.1 uncultured Dehalococcoidales bacterium
ATTTTTTACGAAAACGAATACCGGGCCGCCATTGGTATTGCTGGTGTACCTGGTGACGCCCTTACCCATATCTGTCCCATATTTGAGTCCGGCATTCAGCATCAGGCTCAGAGTCTCCATCCACCAGTAGCTCAGGTCATCCGGTCCAGCCAGCGAGACCTGCATGCTCTTTTCAGCCGAGACCAGTGCCAGCTGGTTGCGCGGCGGCACCAGGATATCCAATGCCAGATACGGATTGCTGAATGTCATAACTACGTCAGGATTGCCGTGGAGTCCGCTTTTCGACATGAATTTGCCGTTGTCTAAGGTAAAGTATCGCGCGGCGGATTCATCCTTGAGCTTGATCTGGGCAGTGATGTTTTTTTCCTGCAGGCGGTTGCGGAAAAACATGTAGCGGAAAGCTGTCCAGTGGAAAAGCAGCACTACACCCCAGAGCACCATGCTGAAAATAATCAGGGCAAACGAATGAGATTTTGCCAGTGTGAGGATGATTCGTTTCATTTCGTTTTACCCCGTGAATGTGCTGTTTGCCGGCGCTGTATGCAGGTAATGTTACAACTCACCTGTCCCCATGCGGGATGGTAACAATGCTGCAACTTATGAGTTCTTAGCCTTTACTTACGAGTGTATCTCTTTTAGTTCCGCAAAGTAATCCAGCGACTGGGGGTTGCTCAGGGCATCCCTGTTGGAAACGGGCCTGCCGTGAATAATGTTGGTCACAGCGCCCTCAACCTTTTTGGAACTGAACGTGTATGGTATATCAGGCACCTCGATGATCTTGGCAGGCACGTGCCTGGGCGAAGCGTTATCCCGCAGCAGCTTTTTGATTTTTCCCTGGAGCTCATCCGTAAGCCTGTGCCCCTGCGCCATCTTGACGAAGAGCAGCAGCCTCTGGTCACCTTCCCAGTTCTGTCCGATGGCCAGGCTGTCGGCAATTTCCTCCAGTTTTTCCACCTGGTTATAGATTTCTGATGTCCCGATCCTCACACCTGAAGGCTTAAGCACTGAGTCCGAACGGCCGTAGAACGTATATCCACCCGTCTTGCTGTGACGGATGACATAGTCGCCATGTCGCCAGACATTCTTGCCAGGGTAATAGTCGAAATATGTGGCCCTGTATTTGGCGTTTTCCGGGTCATTCCAGAAATACAGTGGCATGGGTGGAGCAGGAGATTCACAGACAAGTTCACCTTCCACGTCGGATACCGGGATTCCGTTCTCATTATAGACATTGATTTTCATGCCCAGTCCCGCTGCCTGGAGCTCTCCTGCATAAACTGGCAACATTGGGCTGCCGATGCAGAAACAGCCGTTAATATCCGTACCCCCGGCGATGGAGTTAAAATGCAGGTCTTTTTTGATGTTTTCGTAAACATATTCAAAACCCTCTGCCGAAAGGGGTGATCCCGTCTGCGATATCTGGCGCAAGGCCTGCAGGTTGAAATCTTTACCCGGCGCAGTTCTCTCACTGCGCAGCGTATTGATATAGCTGGCGCTGCAGCCGAAAAAGGTAATTTTTTCATCCTGAATCATTTTCCACAGGGCGTCTACATTGGGATACATCGGATTGCCATCGTATAATACAATGGTCGATCCTAGACCCAGGGCACAGATGAGCCAGTTCCACATCATCCAGCTGCAGGTGGTAATATAAAACACCGTATCTTCTCTGCCGATATCAGATTGAATCGCTAGTTCCTTGAGTTGATTTAATAATATTCCGGCTGTGCTTTGTACCATACATTTCGGCTTTCCCGTCGTGCCGGAGGAAAACATGATATAAAGCGGGTGATCTGAGGGAACCTGTTCAAATTTCAGGACGGGATTTTTATCGCTGGACATGAAGTCATCCAGATATACTGCCTGAGGTATATCGGAAAGATCCGGTTTTTCCTGCAGGTACGATGTGATGATGACCTTTTTCAGGGAGGGCAATCCTTTGGCCAGCTTGCTCACATTGGATATTGTCCCAAAAGCCTTGCCTTTGTAGTAATAACCATTGACGGAGAACAGTATTTTGGGTTCTATCTGGCCAAAACGGTCGAGCGCAGCCTCCGGCCCGATGTCTGTGGCACAGGATGCCCATGTTGCTCCAATGCTCGTGCTTGCCAGCATGGCTATAGCCGTTTCCATCATATTTGGCATATAGCCAACCACCCTGTCCCCTTTTTGAACGCCGATTTCACGCAGCGATTTCGCCAGCCGTGCCACCGTGTTATACAGCTCGGCATAGCTCATGGTCCTTCTTTGCTGCGTCTCACCGATGAAGATAAAGGCCGTCCTGTCGTCGCGGTAGCGCAGAAGGTTCTCCGCGAAATTCAATTTTGCATTGGTGAACCATGAAGCGCCGGGAAATCTGGAGAGATCATCAACCACACGGTCGTATTTTTTTGACGCGATTATTTCCAGGTAATCCCAGACAGCGGCCCAAAAATCCGGTGTCTCATGTATTGACCACTGGTATAAATCTTCATAGGAATGAAAATTTGTATTGTGACGCTTATTCACCATGTTGATGAACTGCATATTGCGGCATTTAGCCAGATCGCCAGAGCTTGCCTTCCAGAGCAATTTGCCCATGATTCTTTCACCTCGCCTTAATTATTATTGACAGGTTATTCCTTGAGTAAGCTAATAAGCTACTT
>CAZTHJ010000217.1:0-2618 GCA_964613565.1 uncultured Dehalococcoidales bacterium
ATACGACAGGTTAATCCCCAGGGCGTATGAAATTGCTGACTTTATTATGGCCCGCCACCGCACTGTTAGACGCTTGACCTCCCAAGTGGTTAAGAGGCCCTGGAAAAAACGCATTGTGGATGACCTGGATATGACATTCGGCACAGAGATGTTCGGAGACTTTGGCAAAAATGTGGAAGATGCCAATATCAGCTCCAGGGACTATTTTTTTGCGAAGGAGATAAGATCTTCCACGATACGGAACGCGCTAAAAAGCTTGCCGAAGAGAGCAAAAAAACCGAAAAAAGTAAAACCGACCACTAACAATATATAATCACCCGGATGCACGATTCCCTGGTTTTTGGGCTGAAATATTATACAAGAGAATAGCGATGTGACCAGGGACGGCTTTGAATTGCTCTCGCTGTGGCCGATATCAGAGCTGATGCAGTGCTGGCTCCCATATAGATAGATATCTATTTAATACAGGCCAGCTGCTGGTTTCATCTTATGACATAGCCCGTAGAATTTTCTCTGCGGGCTATCTATTATGGTGTGGATTTAATATATGTTCCTTATAATTTGCTGTTTGGCTATACTTTCTTCCCTTTCCACCTGCCCAGCAGAAAGTAAGCCAGGTAAAGGATGGCACCTACGGTTGTGCCTGCTACGATAGCCCAGCGAACTCCGTAAACCCCCAGACCTGTGAGTCCGGGCAAAAAGTATGCCAGCGGCAGCTGCACCAGCCACAGCATTACGATACTGAAAATCATGGTAGGCAGGGTGTCACCGGCACCGGCGATGCTGAACTGCAGGATGAGTACTATGGCCAGCATGATATAGCCTAACGCGGCAATCCTGAGAAAGCTGCTGCCTACCTGCAGCAGGTCTGGTTCTGTGGTAAAAATGCCGATGATGTGCTCAGCCCAGAGCAGAATGGCAATACCGCAAAGCAGCATAAAAGTTTCTACCACGGCTATAGCCGGCCACCCACTTCTGGCAGCCCGTTGGGGCTGGCCCGCACCCAGGTTTTGCCCTACCAGTACGCCAGCCCCTCCGCCGATGCTAAAAGCAGGTGCGGATAAAAACATTTCCACCCTGAATACGATGCTGTGTGCGGCTATCGCCAGGGTGCCAAATGGGGTAATAATCCGTACCAGCAGCAGATCGCCGAAGGATTTCTGCAGGTTCATGACGAGGGCAGGAATACCGATCTTCAAGATGCGCCTGATTGTATGGGGAACAGGCTGGAAATCCCTCCATGACAGGTGCAGACGTGTGCGGCCTTTCAGCAGTATCCACAGCAGAATAACGGCACCCAGACACTG
This sequence comes from uncultured Dehalococcoidales bacterium, assembly GCA_964613565.1. Classification (GTDB taxonomy): domain Bacteria; phylum Chloroflexota; class Dehalococcoidia; order GIF9; family UBA5629; genus CAZTHJ01. The sequence goes on from CAZTHJ010000217.1 coordinate 1,308, forward strand.
TGAAATCACATTGCTCAGTGCGGCCCCGCTGACACCCAGTTGAGGGAATATCCACAGTCCCAGCACTAGGAAAGGGCAGAGCGTCATGTGTACAGCCCTGATGATGATTTCCACTATCATCGGCGTCATGGTATCGCCAGATGACTGTATGGAATAAAGGCACATCACCAGTACTTCCATGGATATCCAGCCGGCCAGCATAACGCGCATATATGCTGTGCCCTGGCCAATGACCTCAGGATTTACGCCGAACAGGCTGATAATATTTTCAGCCAGGGGGAAGCCAAGAACTGTAACCAGTATGCCCCAGGTGACAGCCAGGATAATGGTCTGGCCGGCGGCATGGTTGGCGCCGCGCTGGTCTTTTGCCCCGATACAGCGGGCGATAATGGCACGTGATCCCATGACAAACCCGATGTCCACCGACATCAGCAGCATGAGCACAATATTGGCCAGTCCCACTCCTGCAATTGAGGACGAGCCCAGCCTCCCTACCCAGATCATATCAACAAGCTGGCTGATGGCAAAGAGGAATTCCATCACTACCATGGGCCAGGACAGGAGCAAGAGGTTGCGCAGGATAGAGCCCTTTGTCCAGTCCCGCTTTAAGGGAAGACCAGGTTGTATTGAGCTGTCTGATTCTTGCATGCTGCGTTGTTGGATGATTTATTTGAATTTCGCTTTAGAATAGCTTTACATAAAGAGATTGTTGAAAAGGAGCTGCCCCGATTACAGCGGGGCCGGGGGCTCGAGGGTCTCCCCCATCCCGTTACCGGCGGGTTTTAAAACAGCCCAACAAAAATCTGTCATTCTCACGCGAAGCGTGGGAATCCCCGTACTTTAGGGGGAGCTAGAGGGGCTGTGCCCCTCACAACAAGCTGACATTAGTAATGCTGTCCTTGTCTCTTGCAGGTTTACGGCTTCTGAGAGAGAAGCGAAGGCAAAAGCAGCAATAATAAACGCTATTATAAGTACAATTATGCCAACAATCCAGGAGCCATGCCACGTTGCCCCTGAAACTAATAGTAAAATTATAGAGAGACCCATAAGCCCCAAAAACCATTTCCATTCAACGGAGGGTAATGGAAACCAGATAGCTACTAATATAAGGCCGATTGCAATTAGCCCTACTGCTAAAACAATTCCACCTATACCAATATCTTTCAAGTCAAGCCTCCACCTCAGTTATATGTATAGGATTATAGCACAACCGGAGGCTTTCCTGGCCAGGATTACGATTGCGAACAAGGATAACCAGCCGGCTTCAGGCAATCTGCTTTTGAACGGCAAGCGCTGACACGGTCCAGCCGA
>CAZTHJ010000218.1:0-2603 GCA_964613565.1 uncultured Dehalococcoidales bacterium
AATTCACTGCTACAGATAACCCTTTGGCGTGATAACATGAATGTATTTGTTATTCACACAAGGATATCAAGCTATGAACAGCAACCGCATTGAAAGAATTCAGAGCAGGCTGGATAGGATCACCCACAAGTGGTGGTTTTTCCTGATCGTGATCGTGCTGCAGTTCCTCATCCCTTCTTATGCCGCAAAAAATTTCACGCCTGCTGAGATAGGAAATATCATCCCGGCAGTTTTACCGCATGCGTTCATCAATCAGTGGGAACCCGTTTATCCGCTGTTCAAGGTCATACCCATCGTCCTGATAATATTGATACCCCTGTTGAAAAACAGGATCTGCCGCATCTTCAGCATCTATGTTGCTATCACTTATCTGCTTTTTGCCTTCCTGCAGAATATCGCCATCACGGAAAAATATGGTCTGGCCATCGTTACAACCAATGTGCTCATGTTCATACTGGTAGCCCTGGTCTGGATCTGGGAGGCTATTGCAGGTAAAAATGATTTCACAGGAGTAAAAATACCACTATGGAGATACTGGGTGGTACCCCTGGCCTTCCTGGCTTTCTGGTACCCGCTGAATATGCAAAGCATGCAGCCGGACTTTAACCCGCTGCTCATATTCACCTCATCGGCTGGCCTGGCATTCTGCCTCATGACGCCGGTCTATATCGCTATACTGACACTGTACTATCCAAAGGTAAATATGGTAACACTGAGAATAACCAGCCTCATAGGCGTCATTATTGCCTTCTATAATATGATAGTGAACTTTGTTTTCCAGGCGGACCTGCTGTGGTGGAACGGCGTGCTGCACATTCCCTTGCTATCGATATCCATCTACGGTCTGGTGCTGTCTCTTAAATTCAAGCGATAGGTATTATTTATCCCGCATCTACACAAGCATGCTCCCTGCCAAGCGGCAGTCCCGCTGCAAATCATCAGCTACGGCGTTGAGATACTCTCTTTCTTCAGCTAAAAGTTCTAGCTCAGGCACCCGGCTGATGCCACCCCTGCCAATAACAGCAGGCAGGCCGATGCTCATCCCCTCAAAGCCGTACTCTCCATCCACTACCACTGAAGAGGGCATCACTTTTTGAGCGTCGCTCGAGATGGCAGCAACAATTTGCGCCAGTCCCGCAGCAGTGGTCCAGCCTGCCGTCCTGCCGCTTCTGTCCGCCCGCAGGGACTTCAGATAAGTATTGGCCTTCTCCCCGATTTGCTGCTTGATATCAACATCCATCCTGGCCGCTTTGCCATCAATTTTTATCGAGCTGAAGAGCATCACCTGTGCCTCAGGATGCCTGCCCAGCACATAAGCTTCGACACGTGATGCACTGATGCCCAGTACGCTGGCGACGGCCATGCGGAAACGTATCGAGTCGTTTAAGCTATAGCCGATAAACTGATAACGCCCTAGTGAAGCCGCCAGATAAAGGGCATAATTCAGCGGGTCCAGGGGATTTGTGACAGTAATTACAATTGCACCAGGGCAGTATTTTGCAATATTTATGCCTATTTTCTGCATTAAAGGCACATTCGCCCTCAATCTTTCCTCCATGGAAACACTTCCTGCCAAATGTCTCCCCGCCGGGATGATGATAATATCGGACTCCCGCAGGTCAGGATAATCCCCGCTGCACACAAAGATGTCATGCCGGCCAGAGACCGCCGTTTTTATATCATTAACATGGCTGTTCAAGAGATCCTCGTTAATATCAAACAATACCAACTCATGTGCCAATCCATGGTCTGCAATAGTATAGGCGGTACATGAACCCACAGTTCCTGCAGCGCCAATAATGCTGATTTTCATAGTCACATCAGGCTGGTGATTTCAGCCTATTTTCTCCCCTCCAGAAACAGCCAGGCAGGCCCGCCTTTAACCCCCCAGTCGATAAAGGAGGTGCGCGCAAGCATGGCCCGCGCTTCTGCATATGTATAAGCTGCGCGGAAAGAGCCCATTGGCTCACCAGCACCGGCAAGAGCCCTGGGTAATACAACTGCTTGGGCAAAACGGATAATCCCGTAGACCAGGTTCCAGGTATCCCGCCGCACATCAAAGACCAGAAAACGTCCGTCCTTCTTCAGCACGCGGTAAATTTCGCCCAGCGCCTGGTCCGGCTTGGCCCAGTGATGCAGGGAAAGCGTGCTGACGATGAAATCAAGGCTGTCATCATCAAAGGGCAATTGCTCGATATCGCCACGGCGGAAGCTGATTCTTTCGCCGAAGTCAGCCCTTGTTACATTCTGCCTCGCACTCTCCAGCGCCTCTGCCGAAATATCCAACCCAATTATAGATATACCGGGGAAGGCTCTAGCCACCTCCATGATGAGATAGCCCGGCCCGCAGCCGAGGTCCGCCAAACACCCTTCCGGGTTCAGCCTTTTCAATTCATGAATGACCAGACTGCGCAGGAATTTAAACTGCGGCCAGCGGCTGATGCGGTCATATGCCCTCATCATCTCGGAGCTCTCAATGCCCACCAGGCCAGCGCGGCGTGGCACGCGGGCCCGGTTGAAGGCCAGCAGCACCAGTATCAACACCAGTGCCACAACCAGGATTCCAGTCCACTCCTGCGGACTGATCTCCTCAAATTTAAACA
>CAZTHJ010000219.1:0-2599 GCA_964613565.1 uncultured Dehalococcoidales bacterium
AGATGCCAATTCTGGCGGAACACTAGGTGCCTTTCTGAAATTTGCCGGCTATGACGCTGTGTTTTTTAACGGAATATCCAGTAAACCGGTATATCTATTTATTAATAATGGCAAGGCAGAGATTAAAGATGCCTCCCATATCTGGGGCAAGGATACTTATCAGACAGAAGATATACTAAAAGCAGAGCTGGGCAATGATGTGCATGTAGCATGCATCGGCCCGGCGGGAGAAAAGCTTTCACTGATAGCATCAATTGTCCACACCAAGGGTAGCGTAGCTGCACGTTCAGGATTAGGTGCGGTCATGGGCTCTAAAAAATTTAAAGCCATAGCTGTAAAAGGAAATATGAAGGTTCCAGTTGCGGATGAGACAAAACTCCGTGAGCTGAGGAAAAAGGTACAAGCTGAACTTACTGGCCATACTCCATGGCTGAAAGAAGTCGGCACGCCATTTCTTGTGCTCATTGGTTTTCAGACAGGTGATTCTCCAGTAAAGAACTGGAGTGGTGTGGCAGCCAGGGACTTCCCTGAGTGCGCAAGCATAGGCGATAAAGCCATGCTGGAACATAAACTGAAGACGACAGGCTGCTATGGATGTGTGATTGCCTGTGAGGCATTGATGAAGGAGGGGATGGGAGAATATAAATACGAAGCTGGATCATACCGTCCAGAATACGAAACCATAACACTCTTCGGTACCAATTGTCTTAACCATAATATTGAATCTATCATAAAATTAAATGATATGTGCAATCGCTATGGAATTGATACCATGGGAACGGGTGGTACCATTGCCTTTGCCATTGATTGCTTTGAAAATGGGCTGATTTCCAAGAAAGATACTGATGGAATTGAATTAACCTGGGGCAATCACAAATCAATTGTGGCTATGACAGAAAAAATGTGTAGAAGAGAAGGTTTTGGTGCCGTGCTGGCCGATGGTTCAAGGAAGGCGGCAGAAAGAATTGGCAAAGGCACAGAGAAATATGCCATTCATATCCAGGGGCAGGAAGTGCCGGCACATGACCTGAAGCAGGGGCCCAATTTGACTGCAACCTATAAGCTGGATGCGGCTCCGGCGACGCATTTTAAGGGATCTGAGGAACTGCATCCTGATGGTTTTATACCCAAATTTAACAGGCAATCTTACAAGGGCCGGGGAGAGGTGCATCGACTTGGTAACAATATGATTCAGGCAATATCAAGCGCTGGGATGTGTATATTTGTATATATGGCATATCCCTCGGTTGATCCAGTAGCTCAATTTATGCAAGCAGCTACCGGTTGGGATATCACTACGGAAGAACTACTAAAGACAGGCGAAAGGATTACAAACATGCGCCTTGCATTTACTCTCCGTGAAGGGCTGAATCCATTGAATTTTAAGATACCTGATAGGGTATTAGGCAGGCCACCAATTGCAGAAGGGCCGCTGGCAGGTATTACTGTCGATGAACAAGCTCTGGTTGACGACTATCTGATTGCTATGGGCTGGGATACAAAAACAGTAAAACCGAGCAAAAAGAAGCTTCTTGAACTTGGACTGGATAATGTTGCCGCGGAGTTATGGCCTTAAGAAATACTTCTGAATAATTCAATTGTGTCAGATAAAATAATAGGACGAGGAGGAATATATGTCACCGGTACTAAAAGATAAAGTGGCTATTGTCACGGGGGGAGGCCGTGGATTGGGGCGTGTATATGCGCTCAGGTTTGCGCAGGAAGGGGCGAGCTTGTTATTGCCGGATATCAACTTGGAAATGGCAGAAGGGGTTGCCAAAGAAATAGAGGGCAAGGGCGGGAAAGCCACATCGATGAAGGTTGATATATCTGATGAGAATCAGACAAAAACGATCGCCGACAGGGTCATGCAGGAATACGGCAAAGTTGACATCCTGATCAATAATGCCGGCATTTATTATGGTGTTGAGCCCAAGCCGTGGGATGCCTGGAGTGAAAAAGAATGGGACCGGTTATTTGAAGTAAATGTTAAGGGCACCTGGCTTGTCTGTAATGCCATAGCACCACTCATGATCAAAGCAGGCAAAGGCAAGATCATCAATGTAGCCTCCGATGTTTACAGGGTTCCGGATTCACAGTTCTTTTTACCGTATGCATTGACAAAGGCATCAGTGTACTATCTGACACAGTCGCTTGCCAGTGCCCTGGGCCCATCTGGAATTAATGTAAATGCCATAGCCCCCGGGTTTACAGCTACCGAATCCAGTTTGATAAAAACAGGGAGCGGCCAGATATTCGACGGGGTTGTTGCTGCGCAGGCGCTTAAACGGAGGCAGGAGCCTGAGGATCTGGCCGGGACAGCCGTGTTCCTGGCTTCTGCAGATTCTGATTTCATCACAGGGCAGTGTATTACGGTAGATGGCGGGCATACAATGGCATAGCCATATAATCTCGCTGATGTAAGAGATTAATCGAACTCAGATTTTATGGTATCCGCGACGCCGGTCTTGCATACCTGATAGGCCAAGTAAATGGCATTCTTGATGGCTGTTGACTGGCTGCGGCCGTGAGCAACAATAATATTGCTGTCGAGGCCCAGCAGGCAGGCTCCCCCGTATTCTTTGTAATCCATGTGTCT
>CAZTHJ010000220.1:0-678 GCA_964613565.1 uncultured Dehalococcoidales bacterium
CATCAACAGGGAAAAGGCGGAATCCATAAACGCCGCCTCCAACGGGGCTATACTCATGTACCCGGGCAGGTAAACCTATTCCCCTGACCCCCTTTCCTCCAAGGGAGGAATGATTATCGAAGGGCATAGCCCTTTGCACTTTCTATGAATTACGGCAGCGGTTTTAGCCCCACCCCCTTCCACCCCATCCCTGTACCCACTATAATATATGCATGGCTGCTGAACATGTGCTGAAAAGGAGCCTGCGGGACCGCTATTCCCGGCAGACCATACTGCCGCAGATTGGCGAGGAGGGGCAGGCCCGCCTGCTGGAAAGCACGGCGGTCATCATCGGCTGCGGGGCGCTTGGCTGCAATATCGCCAGCCTCATGGCGCGGGCCGGAGCGGGCAAAATCCGCATCGTGGACAGGGATTTCCCGGAATACCACAACCTGCAACGGCAGGTGCTCTTCACGGAAGAAGATGTGAAAGAGGGCATCCCCAAGGCCGTGGCCGCGGAAAGATTCCTCTCCAGGGTCAACTCCACCGTGCAGGTGGAGGGCATCGTGGCGGACGTCAATTTCAGCAACATCGAGCGGCTGTGCCGCGGCTCAGATATCATACTTGACGGGCTGGACAACATGGAAACCCGTTTCCTGGTGAACGATGCCGCTCTGAAGCTTAAAATCCCCTGGGTCT
>CAZTHJ010000220.1:688-2589 GCA_964613565.1 uncultured Dehalococcoidales bacterium
GGGGGGCCATCGCCTCCTACGGCATGACCATGAACGTGATACCGGGGAAGACAGCCTGTTTCCGCTGCACACAGCCCTTTGTGCCCGACCGCAAAAACATGCCCACCTGCGAGACGGCCGGCATCCTGGGCAGCGTGCCCGCCATCGTGGCCGCCTACCAGGTTACTGAAGCCATCAAGATACTGCTGGGCTCGGCCGACGTGCGCGCAGGGCTGCTCATGCTGGACGTATGGGCAAACAGCTTCCAGATAGTGGATGTCAAGCCGCGTGATGGCTGTCCGGCCTGTTCCGCCCAATACGAGTTCCTCAAGGCCGAATTCGGCATCCATGCCAGCTCGTTGTGCGGGCAGAGCAGGTCGGTGCAGGTAGTGAACACGCGTTTGGGTGAAGTGGACCTGAGGAAACTTGCCTCAGGTCTTAAAGGCTCGGGCAATATCCGCCGGCAGGAATATCTGCTTCAGTTCGAAAAAGATAAGCACGACATCTCCGTATTTCCCGACGGGCGCGTTATCATTAAAAACACCGTTGATGAGTCCACGGCGCTTGAGTTCTATAACAGGGAGCTTCTGCCCCTGCTGCAGCTACAGAGGAAAACGGCCGGCATCAAGCTCTAGCCTCCGCTGATCATGAGATAGCCCGGGCTCTGGTAGATGACGACCTCGCTGTCGCCTTTGGCCGCCCTGCGCAGGCAGTACTCCTCCATCTCGTGCCAGGACGTGACATGCACACAGCCGTTGATGAACCTCTGCACCTCGGGATCGTTCCACTGCCAGCCACGGGCCTCCTCCATGTCCGCAAAAATGGTCTCTTCCGTGATGAGGTCGATGATTTTTAGCTTCATCTGAGGCTGCCTGCGGCTTCCTTCCGCCTTTTTGCGCTTTTCCGCCGCCGTGCCGTTGCGGCGGAAGGTTAGCAGGGGGATGCTGTTGAAGTCCGGCATCTCCGCGCTGTTCTTCCTTTGCCTGCCGTTGCCATGTCTGAAGTCCGTAAAGCAGTGCCTGCCCCTGTAAAAGGTGCATTCAGCGCATGACCTGTGGTTAAAAGGACAAATCCTGTTCATGATCAATACATTATCTATATTATAGTTTCACTAATATATTAACATACGGATACCGCCCATCTCAAAACTCGGCTGGGTGGGATTGCCGCACCGCGCTGGCGATGATGAATAAAAGGGGGCGCAATGACGTATAAAAAAGACATGGTGGCGGGGGATTAATGCCTGCTTTGCTCCCACCCTACCGCCTTGGATAGAGCCGACACCACATATTGATTCAGACTGACCCCTTCCCTTACCGCCATGCCATCTAGCTGTCTGTGCAGGCTTCTGGGTACCCGCAGAATAAACTTGCCGCTGTATTCCCTCTCTGTCCTGGAAAGAGGTATATCTCCTCCATCTTCATAAGTGGTTTCCAGCCATAATCGACGGGCAACTTCTATCTCTTTTTGCAGCTCCTCCAGTGTTTCGCCCTGGGCCAGGCAGCCCGGCAAATCCTCTATCTCAGCTACATACCCCCCTTCCGGAGCTTCATGAACCGTAATGGGGTATTTCAAACCAAGATAATATTTCAGCGGCCTGCGCCCGATATATTTTTTCATTCTATTCCTCCAAATGTAACAGCTTGATTATTCTGCTGACATAGATTCGCTTAATATATTTTGTGCCTTTGGGAGCCACAATTGTTATTGCACCGGCTCCCTTTTTATGGTAAACACGATGGCTGCCTTCGCCTTTCCTCAGGGTATACCCCTGCATGGTGAGAATTCTGTCGCAATCGGCAATAGTGATATTGCGCATGCCCAGAATTTTCTGCTTTAGCTTTTCCTCGCCTGTCACATATAAATGATACTATATTTAGTATCGTGCTGCAATACAGGCCTATTGACAGGCGCAGGCTGCC
>CAZTHJ010000221.1:0-2588 GCA_964613565.1 uncultured Dehalococcoidales bacterium
TCCATGAAACTCCGCATCACTGAAAGTCATACACTTACCATCAGCGGACCTTACCAGTGGATCCGTCATCCCATGTATACTGCATTCTATCTGCTGCATTTCGCCGCTTTCCTGCTGACAGTCAACTGGTTTATCGGCCTAAGCTGGCTGCTGAGGTTGACCGTCATTATTTACCTGCGCATCAGCAGGGGGGAGTCCATGATGCTGGATAAATTCGGCGAGGATTACCGTGTTTACATGAAGCGCACGGGCAAGTTTACTCCCACGATTAAATTCAAGGGGCTCTTCGGTGCCGGAGATAAATAAGATTACTTCCTGCGCGCCACGTAGATATCCGCTTTCAGCATGCTGTTATCCTTGAAATAGTGGTGAGTAAAGTAAAGATTGCCTTCGCTGTCGAGAGATGGCTCGCTGGCAAACTGTGAAACGATCAGTTCAGGTTGTCCCCAGTCATTGCCTGACTTTTTAGATCGGTATACCGCGGGCGAACCGAGATAAACCCTGGTAAACCATAGCTCATTGCCATCCAGTGTGACAAAAGGCCATCCTTCAATTTCAGGTGTATTTACAATGGTCACATTTTGCGGTTGGCTCCAGTCAGCGTTGAGAAAACGCGTCATCCAGATATCATAACCACCCTTGCCGCCAGCCCTCCCCGAGTGGAAATACATGGTGCTGCCATCCGCTGTAATATGCATCTCCCCGATCTCATAGTCAATGTTCAACTTCTTGCCGGCGTTCTGCCAGTCCTGCCAGCTGCCATCCCTGAATTTTGCAGTCCACATGTCAATATCGCGAAAATTTCCCTTGCGTACGGAGCAGAACCATATACTGCTATCCCGCACAAAAACACAGCCATCCAGGACAATTTCATTTTTATCCTGCAACAGAATTCTGACAGCGGGGGACTAGGCATCCCCATCCTTACGTGGAACATAGATGCCCGTCACGCCATCAATAATCTGCTTTTGCGCTGGTATGCCTGGATCAGGAGTGAACCAGAAATAAACTGTATTGCCATCAGGTATGATAAAAGCCGAATCCTCTGCGCCTGCAGTATTCACGCCACTTCCCAGAGGAACAGCCATCAGGTATTCATCTGAATGTAAAAGAGGAGGCAATACATCCGAAGCCGGCGTTATTTAAACCGCCGAAGGCAGAATGGACTGCAGTCTGCCCTTGAATACAATAGGAGTAGTACCTGCCGTACCGGGGACGTTTGTGTCCGGCATAGCACTGCAGCCAGATAAAAACATGATAATAATTAAACACAGGCTGAACATTATACTCCAGGTACGAATACGGAACCTCACTGGTCACCGCTGATATTTTCCTTTCCGCAGTAGAAAGGAGTTCTATTATCCCAGGGTCAACATGATAACATAACGGTGCTTTTCCTGGTAAGCCGCTGGCAGAAAAAGAACTCAACCTCATCCTGCGTCCTTTTTACTCACATACACTGGAAAAATTACTGAACTTAAACTTGACATTGCTTTAGCGTGCATGATAATATGGCATGCGGCTACCGCTTGCCGCATATTCTAAGTTTAAAAGGGGTGATAAAAATGAAAAAAGTGGCCATTAACGAAGATGTCTGCATCGGCTGCGGGCTATGCCGCGTCTACTGCCTGACAGCGCATTCCCAATCAGGCGACATAGTCAAGGCGTGGAAATACGAATCACCCAGGGCACTGCCGCGTATTAAAGTTGAAAAAAGGGGCGAGGTCAGCTTCTCCATGCAATGCCGCCACTGCAATGAGCCATGGTGCGTTTATTCCTGCCTGACCGGAGCCCTATGCAAGGACCCCGTCAGCGGAGCAGTAACCCTTGATAGCGAAAAGTGCATCGGCTGCTGGACCTGCGTGCTGGCCTGCCCGCATAATGCCATCGTCAGGGATATTGACAAAAAGATTATCACCAAGTGCGACCTGTGCACAGGCAAAGACACCCCCTCCTGTGTGGCTAACTGCCCTAACGGCGCATTATACCTGGTCGATATTGCGAATTAAATATATTTAAATTAAGATACTGAATTATGATGAATGCCGAGAGAAATATCGTTGTCATCGATTACGGCGCCGGCAACCTGGGCAGCGTAACCAATGCCCTGTCCGTACTGGGCTATGATTTCATGGTGAGCAACCAACCCGATGAAGTGGCTCCGTGTTCCGTGCGTCGGGCCGGTTGAAGGTGACGGCGGCCTGCGGGTCCACTCCTTCCCCGCATGTGCTCAGGCGGGCGACGCGCTCCTCCAACTGGCTGTTCTTCTGGATCAATTCCTGCAGATTCCGCGGAGCGGTCAGGAAGTCCCGGATATTAAAGAAAGCCGTCGAGATGGATGACTGCACTCCGGACACGGCTCGGAGGGCCAAATCCCGGACCGGATCCAGCATTCCCGCCTGGCCGAGCAGCACAAGGCCGAGTGAGGCGATAAAAAGCGCGGAAGCAAGCAAGAATCGTTTTCGGGAATTAGGCATAGGGGGATGGGGAAGGCATGCGTGTGAGAACGGCGGTCTACCTCCGGCCGCGGTAATCCCGGTCGGAGGATGCGAGGAACTCCCGGTGCTGGTCAAGGCCCGAGAGGACGG
>CAZTHJ010000222.1:0-2568 GCA_964613565.1 uncultured Dehalococcoidales bacterium
TGGCGGCACGCCGGGGCCGGGCACCGCCTCCAATCTGGCGCTGGGATTTGCCGTGTTCGGGGCGCTTTTTGGAACCAAGAACTGGTATATCGGCGGAGCCGGGCTGCACTGCGGCAACGGCTCGCATTACGGGGCCGGCCTTTTCCACGCCTCGTGGTCAATAGTTCCCGACTGGAAATATACAAACTATGTAATCCAGTTCGGCTCGAACAAGGGCACCGGCTCCGGCCACTCCATGGGCTTCAACGCCAGGCTGCGAGCAGATGCCGCTGCGCGCGGCATGAAAAACGTGGTCTTCGATCCCGTATGCAACTTCGGCGGCGGCAAGGCCAACGAGTGGCTCCCCCTGATTCCAGGCACAGATGGCGCCATCGCCATCGCTATGATCAATGTCATTCTCAATGTGCTGAATATATACGACGAAAGCTTTATCAAGACCAGGACCAATGGCCCATACCTCATCGGCCCGGATATGCGCTATGTATCCGATAAAGGCACGGGCAAGCCCCTGCTCTGGGATGAAAAGGACAGGAAAGCCAAACCCTGGGACGATCCCAGCCTGGTCGATTCCACTGCAGTGGCGCTTTTTGGCGAATACGAAGTCGACGGCGTTAAATGCCAGCCCGGCTTCCAACTGCTCAAAGAGCATGTCAAACAATATACGGCGGAATGGGCGGAAAAGATCAGCACCGTACCGGCCATAACCATTAAAAGGATTGCCAAGGAATTTGCTGAGGCGGCACGTATCGGCAGCAGCATCAAGATCGAGGGGGAAACGTTACCCTACCGACCTGTGTCAGCCATCATGTTCCGCGGCGGGCAGGGACATACCAACTCGGCACATACCTATTTTGCCGTGTGCGTGCTCAACGGCATACTGGGCGCCATGGACGTGCCCGGCGGCACCCTAGGCTGGCCGCCGGTCAGCCTGGGCTATCCCGAAACGGGCAGGTTTATCATTATTCCCAAGGCAGACCCGCAGTACGGCATGCTGACCACGGGGACCTGGATGGAACACAGCCCCTGGCCGGTGCCTGACTCCAGGGTACCCGAGGACATCACCATGAAGGAGCTGGTGCCGACGGCCTCCTTTTCGCCACAGCCGGCAACCTCTGACTTTGACAAATACTGGGACAGGATGGGGCGACCCTACGAGATCAAGATGGCGCTGATTTATGGCGCCAACTTCGTGCGCAGCGCGCAGAGCCGCGAGATACTGGGGGAGTTTTTCGGCAAGATTCCTTTCACAGTATCCATCAATACAATTCACAATGAGTTTACCGAGGGCTATGCCGATATAGTCCTGCCTGATACCCACCAGATGGAGAGCTGGGGCCTGTTTGAGCATCATGCGCCCTTCTTCACTTGGCCCATAGGCATGGAGGGATGGTTCTTCCCCATCCGCCAGCCCGTGGTGCCGCCCCAGTTCGAACGCCGGCAGATTATCGAAATCATCTGGGAGCTGTTCGACCGCCTGGGTATGAGGAATGAGATGAACCATTACTATAATGTATATTTCTCCAGCTTTGGCGGTGAGGCACTCATCGGCGGCGATATACACAGCATGAAAGGCGCCAGCGGCGTGGATAAGAGCAAGGTGGTAGAGCTGATCAAGCCGGATGAAAAGATAACGTACAAGGAACTTATCGACCGCGTTTTAAAATACTACTTTGGCCCCGACAAAGGGCTGGAATAGGCCATGAAGCACGGAGGCGTACACTGGCCCAAGAAGGTCAAGGAAGCCTACTGGAGACCCTATATACAGGCCAGAGTGCCGGTATTCCAGGAACACCTGGCCAGGCTCAAGCCGCAGGTGATAGAGAACTGCGGCAAGATCGGGGTAGAGCTTGAGTTTGAGCAGTTTACGCCGCTGCTGAGCTATTTCCCGCCGCAGGTAGCCAGGGAAATTTCTCCGGAATATGACCTGTATGCCTTCTCTTACAGGGATACGCTGCACTGCGGCAGCGGCACCATGGAAGCCCCCTGGCTGGACGAGATGAGCCAGCTTAACCCTTATACCTATTCGGTAACCATCAATATCAATACAGCTAAAAAGAAGGGGCTCAAGGACGGCGACCTGGTCTGCATCGAATCTCCCTATGGCAGAAAAATTACCGGCTGGCTCAAGACAATGGAGGGCCAGCACCCTCAGACCGTATCCATTGCCGCCTGCTCAGGCGGCTGGGCCGTAGGACAGCCTATCGCTTACGGCAAAGGTACCAACTTCAATATCCTCATGGAATCCGACTTCAAACATTCCTGTCCAGTCTGCTTCAACCAGGAGACAGCCGTGGGGGCCAAGATTTACAAAATAGATCACAGGGTCGAATATGATAACGCCAGAGTAAAATCGACATGGAGGCCGCAGCAATGAGATGGGGGATGACTGTAGATTTAAAGAAATGTATCGGCTGTAAAGCGTGTGTCCTTTCCTGCAAAGCAGAGCATTTTTTGCCCATGGGAGTGATGTGGAACCGTGTTTTGATCTCAGAAACAGGCAAATATCCCACGGTTACCAAGGTCATTCTACCAGTGCGCTGCAATCACTGTGATGAAGCCAAATGCGTG
>CAZTHJ010000223.1:0-2560 GCA_964613565.1 uncultured Dehalococcoidales bacterium
GTTCTGCATGTCCATGATTGTACATGGACTGTCGGATTTCTACGGAAACATTGCGCATGCTCTTCTATACCCCTCTCCCCACAGGGAAAAATAATTCTGCAATTTTGTCGCCGTGTACAGCAGTTATCATAACGCCGTCCGCTGATGCGGGGATAAACTCTGCCCGGAAATGATTTACCCTTTGAATGAGCGCAGCATATATTATACAATTATCCCGGATTATAGGATTTTCCCTTGTATATTATGTAACCATGCTGCTGAATATTATCATCGTCATCGCAGGGTATCTCATCGGCTCCGTACCTCCCGCATATATCATTGCCAGGATCGGCAAAGGCATAGATATCCGAGAGGTTGACAACGGTAATGTGGGCGCGGGTAGCGTGCTGCGTACTGTCGGCCTGTGGCAGGGTGCGCTGGTAGGTGTCCTCGATGGCGCTAAGGGCTTTGTCGCCGTCTGGCTGGCATCTGCGCTCAACCTGCCGGAGGTCTGGGTTTACGCCGCCGGCTTTGCCGCCCTGCTCGGCCATTGCTTCCCGCTCTATATAGGCTTTCGCGGCGGGCAGGGGGTCGCCATCGTGATGGGGATTTTCTTCTACCTGGCGCCTTTTGCAGCGGGTTGCACCCTGCTGGTGCTGATTTTGCTGCTGCTGGCCCAGTGGAGGGTGGCCTTGCACAGGATATTTATCTCCACTCTGATTTCCAGCCCCACCCTTCCCGTGTTCATCTGGCTTTTTTACCATTCCCTGTCGCTGGTACTTTACGCACTTGTGATCATTATCTTCATCGTGCTGCGCAATATCGCCAAGATCACTAATCTGCGCTCCCTGCTCAGCGGGCAGAAGCCGCAGAAGCATTAGGGCGCGGCATGATTTATTTATCCGTCGTTTCACTCATCAGGCCTATTGTCATCTGCGAAGTAATCCGCTATTATAGGCAAAGTTTATTATGAAGGAAGCAGAAAGACTCAAGGCACTCATTCTGTGCGCAGGTAAGGGCACTCGCCTGCAACCTCTGACTCATACGCGCCCCAAGATGCTGATACCCGTGGCCAATAAACCCATATTGGCCTATATCATTGAGAAGATCGCTGAGCTTGGCATCCACCACATCGGCATCGTGGTCTCGCCGGAAAACGGCGCAGCCATCCGGGAGGCCATGGGAGACGGCTCCCGCTGGAATGTCGCAATAACCTATATCCTGCAGACAGAGGCACATGGTATTGCACACGCCACCAAGGTATCGCTCGGTTATCTAGGCAAAGCGAATTTCCTGCTTTACCTGGGCGACAACCTTATCCAGGGAAGCCTGCAGGGCTTACTGGATGACTTCCTGCAGCTCAGGCCGGAGGCCAGCATACTACTCAAGGAGGTAGCTGAGCCGCAGCATTTCGGCGTGGCCGAGCTCGATGCCCAGGGTGGGGTCATCAATATCGAGGAAAAGCCAACCTGCCCACACAGCCCTTATGCCATCCCGGGCATCTACCTTTTCACCCACCATCTGCATGCTGCTGTAGATCGCATCAAGCCTTCTGCGCGCGGCGAGCTGGAGATCACGGACTCCATCCAGGAGCTGATAAATATGGGCCACACCGTGCACAGCCATATACATGCGGGCTGGTGGCTGGATACGGGTAAAAAGGAAGACCTGCTGCAGGCCAACCGTCTGCTGCTGGAGAACATACAGCCGCATGTGGAGGGCATCCTGGAAGGGGATACAGCCGTGGAGGGAACCCTGGAGCTGGGCAGCGGCTCCACGCTGCGGGACAGCCGCATCAGAGGTCCCGTATCCATCGCCTCAGGATGCCACATCATCGGCTCGCAGATCGGGCCGCATGTCAGTCTGGGCCATGGCTGCCGCGTGGAAGGATGCTCGATATCCAATTCCATAGTGCTGGACGGTTGCAGCCTGATCCGGGTGCAGAGCATGAAGGACAGCGTACTGGGCAGCGGGGTCACCATCCAGGGGGGCGGCGTAGAGAGGCAGGTGGCAGAGTTTTTCCTGGGGGATGACGGCGTAGTGGATTTTCGCAGCGGGTAGAATACCATAAATGATATAGCCACGTCGCCGCGTTTCTCACCATGACGAAAAAGGGAAAGGCAATTCGCAATGACAAAGTAGCGTTACCTGCCCACCCTCAGGTCGGACTCATCCCTCTGGGCAGTTATAAAAACCCGCCGCTAACCAGCTTGCCATTCTCGTGCGTCAGCACGGAAATCCCTGGGATTATTATGCCCTTCGTATTTCTTGGATCGCTGCCAAATGTCATTACAGGTACACTGCACCAAGTGCTTTTTTGTAAGTGTACAAACTAATGTTTAGCGTATTTGAGTTCAATATGCTGGCCGTCAGCTTCCTGCATAAATATTTCTTCTGCGCCATTCAGGGCATAAAATCGTCCGCAGCTTTTGACAGTCTTCCACTTAAAATGTATAATCCTATGTCGGTTGGACATCATATTAAACTCCGCGTGCAATTTTGCCTGGAAAACAAGTATTATAGACGATTGCACCCTGTTATTATTCGTGTAAACTCTATTGGGTTTTTTATATCTAATATA
>CAZTHJ010000224.1:0-2314 GCA_964613565.1 uncultured Dehalococcoidales bacterium
GGACACCCCCAGACCCTCGGCAGGAAGGTTCCTGCACCTCTTTTTCAGCAGTCTCTAATACAACTGGATAGTTATATTCTAATTTGCCAGAGGGAAAAGTACATTCTCATTAGTGGTATATTTCAGCTTAAAAGTAGATATACTTTAGTATTAACTTTTTTAATACTTATGTATATTAAATGACTGTTATGGCTATGGTCAGGCAGTAATGAAATGTTATAATGCGGCCAATGCATAAGATAAACATACTAATCGCCGACACCAGTGAAATCTACAGGGTAGGTCTTGATACGGCCCTGCGAAAATATGGGAATATCAATATCGTGGGCACCTGCGGAACAGGCGAAGAGGCAATACAGAAGGCCGCTGAACTTAAACCGGATATCGTCCTTATGGATGAGAATATCGCAGGCCCGGACTGCATTGAGGTTTCCAGGCAGATCAGGGCTTCACTTGAAGGGGTGCGATTGATCATATTTACCGAACCCGTTGTACAGACCAGGGACCCCTTCTACGTATTCGGCACGCAGGCCAGCGGCTATGTTGACCGCCAGACTGATTCTGGAAACCTCATCAGCATAGTCAACCGTGTTATGACGGGAGACTTCTTTGTCTCACCCCTGCAGGGGAAAAAGCTGGTAGAAGAGCTTAACAATCTGAAAACACAGCGGAAGAAAAAACAGCGCTACGCTTTTACCAGGCGCGAGAAGGACATCCTCAAGCATATTGCCGAAGGGCTAACCAATCGGGAAATCGCCTTAAAATTATTCGTCACGGAGAATACGGTCAAAGCCTATGTTGCCCGCGTGATGCAGAAGATGCAGCTGCAGAACCGGCACCAGGTGATGCTGGCGGTTTCACAGGGCATGGTGGCGGACCTGGAATAAGTGAGACCGGGGTTTCCCTGCATTGTATTCAGAAGCAATTATTGCTATATTGCAGGACAGAGGGGAGGCTTATGGCAGAAAAAGAGAAATTTACCGTTTCGGGCAGCGAGCTGCTGGAAAAAGTCAAGGGGTTGATCCACGAGGGCAATATCCGCCGCGTGCGCATCATACATGACGGTCGTGTGGTGCTGGAAATCCCCCTCAGCATCGGGGCGCCGGCCGCCGCCATCACCATCCTGGCGGCTCCCCTGCTGGCAGCCGTGGGCGCCTTTGCCGCACTGGTCACGGAATGCACCGTGGAAGTGGAAAAGATCGACTAATGCTATATGGGAGCACCTATCCCCCTGGCCCCCTTTCCTCGGCAGGAAAGGGGGAGGATATTTTTCGAAGGGCAGGGCCCTTCGAGCTTCCCCGGGAGCACGGGGTGAGATGGCCACATCGCCTGGCGGTGATTCGTAATGACGAAAAGGATAAAGTGGCATGCGCCAAGATGAAGAGCAGAAGCTGAGGCCGCTGAAGTGGTACCGCGCTCTGGATTCTCATAAAGCCAGGCAGGAGGCCGGCGCCTTCCTCATCGAGGGCGAGCGAGCCATGGGGCAGGTGCTGCAGGGGCACAGGGACGAAATCATGGAGATACTGGCCCTGCCCGGGATGGCCGCTAAATTCCCCGGCCTGCCGCTTAGAATCCTGACCCCCGGGCAATTCGCCTCCATCAGCACGGAGAAAACGCCCCAGGGCCTGGCCGCACTGGTACGACTTCCGTCGGACACCCACTCGGATAAGCTGCCGGAATTACCCGGCCGGCGCATCCTGCTGCTGGAGCATATCCAGGACCCGGGCAATGCGGGCACGCTCATACGCACGGCCAGCGCCTTCGACTATGACGGCGTGATCATGAGCGATAAATGCGCCGATCCCTTCTCGCCCAAGGCTGTGCAGTCGAGCGCCGGCTCAATACTGGCGCCCTGGATTCGCCGCTCCCCCCGCTACCTGCAGATGGCAGAGGAGCTGCAGCAAAAGGGCTTTAAGCTGATAGCGGCTGCGCTGGACGGCGGGAGCGATCTGCAGCCTCTGCGGGAAGCTAAAACCGTGCTGGCTCTGGGCAATGAGGCCGCCGGGCTGGGTGCGGAAATCCTGAGCATGGCCGATTACAGGGTGGGGATACCCATCAACCGGCAGAAAGCGGAATCGCTCAATGCCGCCTCCTGCGGCGCCGTACTGATGTACCTGGGAACGAAAAGCTCGTTATAGGCACGGGCTGTCCGAAAATGTTCTTTGTCATGGTTTCCCTGCCTGCGGCAGGGAAAGTGAGGGTGAAGGGTTCCCCGGATACTGCGTATCAGAGGATGACAGTTGGGGGCGAAGCGGGCGGGTCTAAAGCACCTGCCGGTAACCTGGAAGCGGAATCCCTAAATCTGTACCAGGCG
>CAZTHJ010000224.1:2324-2540 GCA_964613565.1 uncultured Dehalococcoidales bacterium
AAAGGGTATTCCTGCCATCAGAGATTGGAAGTGTCGTATCCAGACAGCCTCCGCGGACAAAACTGAATATAGGCCGGTGACATTCGGGATTACCACGCTGCGCTCGTGATGACGGTTTTAAAAAGGCTTGTGATTAAGGAAATAAAAAAGGTCGCAGGGGGTGTGCTGGCTGCGCCAGCAGTGATGGTGAAGGGATCCCCACTGGCGCGAGGATGA
>CAZTHJ010000225.1:0-372 GCA_964613565.1 uncultured Dehalococcoidales bacterium
AACTCCATCAAAACTATCAATCTTAGAATCTGCTACATTAGCTTCCATTTTACCAAATCCAAAAAGACGTAATCCAGCACATCCAAGTAATTATGTAATCAGCAGAAGAGATAGAATAATACTGCGGTGGCGACGGTCATTGAAATCGCCACCATAATACAGCTAAAAAGATCGGCAACCAGGGTTATCCCGAAGGGAGCAGCCCAGTCTCCCTGCCGGTAGACCTGTATGCCATCATCCCATACCTTTGCCAGCAGGTAGAGACTCATGCCGTAGGTTCCCAGGGTGGAAAGTCCGCAGACAACGCGCTGCTGTGGCACCCTTTTCCGGAGCAGTCCGCACAATATCGCGGTCAGCAGTGGTATAAGAACG
>CAZTHJ010000225.1:466-764 GCA_964613565.1 uncultured Dehalococcoidales bacterium
CCAGCATAAGAGCGGTAACGCCGAAGCTGATAACTATTGCTGTTAATATAAGAGCTTGAACCAGGGGATCGGTATAGCTGTCACCTTCCAGAACGGGCACTGCCTTTCTGGCGAGTCCTCCCATTGTGAACAGGAGTAAATTTACTCCATGGCTGAGCAGGCATATCCCTAATATAATTCTGATCAGGCTTCTCCTTAGCATCAAATATATCCCGGCAGAGAACATAACCCCCACGACTATCGCCATTAAGTTTTCCATCTTCGGCGACCTCCTATTGTAGAAACTATGGCTGACACT
>CAZTHJ010000225.1:781-2525 GCA_964613565.1 uncultured Dehalococcoidales bacterium
GAAGGCAGAGGCTATCTCAACTTTTCCCAGTAATGGGAGATGAATTATCTTGAAAGAACTGGTAAGGAAGGGGAATCCAAAGACTATACTCACAAAACCGGTTCCTGCTGCTACCAACAAACCCAGAAATATGATGGAAATAGAGTCAAATACAAATATATTCCTCACATACTTAATACCGAAGACATTCAATTGTAAAGCGATAGTAAGTCCTGCCAGCACCCCGGCGATGAATCCTCCTCCGGGGCTGTTATGCCCTCTGCCCAGTAGATATAAAGAGAATATTAACAGCAGAGGCAATATAATTCTGGCAATAGTGTTCAGGACTATCGTGGTCATTTCTCCTCCTTCTTGTATAACCTGTGGACGCAGAACAGGGCGATGGCGGAAATGGCCAGCACGGTTATTTCCCCCATCGTGTCATAACCCCGGAAATCCACGACGATTACATTTACTATATTATTTCCTCCGGCCAGGTTACGAGCATTCTCTGCATAATAGTCGCTGATTGACGGAGAAAAGGGATTGTGAATAGCTAGCAGCATCATAATTGTAATCATGCTGCCAAAGGCAACCGCAATTAGTGCATCCCTCATTGAGGCTTTACCTGATACCATGGTCTTGGCGAAAGGAAGCGCGTGAAAAAATACCAGCACAAACAGGACTACCGAGACGATCTCGATAAGCAGCTGTGTGAGAGCCAGATCGGGGGCGCTGTAAATAATCCAGAAAACCGTTACCAGTGTTCCCAGCGCACCGAGAGAAACTATGGCAAAGAGCCGCTCCCTGGCCAGCACTGTTGCCAGTGTGGCAATAATCATCAGCCCAGCCAGGGCATATTCATAGCTTTTAAGATGGCCAAGGTCAAATTCGGGCATGGAGAAGCTGGCCTTCATCGCCAGAGTATAACCTGTGAGCCCGACGATAAAAACCACGACAATCATCAGGTAATGCCTTAAATATCCACTCTGAAATCTGTTGAACATGGAGACTGTACCTTGTGTGAGGAACCCCATTATCCATTTGTTGTACACATAGTCTCCACTGAATTTGCTGGCCTTTGACTTCTGCAATCTGAGGGAATTTTTAAAGCCGAAATAAACTATAGGACCGAGCACAATAGTGATTATGCTCATCGCCATGGGCCAGTGGAAACCGTGCCACAGTCCTATTTGATGATCAGCTTCACCCGGAGCAAGCAAGGTCATGGCAGGTTCTACAAGCCAGCTCGTTATCGGTGGTGAATACACTCCAATCAGAAGGCATAGGAAAGCCAGCATCCCAACTGGCAATAACATCCCCCTGGGGATTTCATGGGCATGAAGGGTGTGATCCGTAGGCGACCCGAAAAAGACGCCGTGAAATATCCTTAAGGAATAAACAAGGGTCATAATACTGCCGGTTACTGCGAAAAAGGGAAGGAGCCAGGCTGTGTTGTCCAGAGTGGGTACATGCAGTGAGGCATCGTAGAAGGTCTCTTTTCCCAGAAAGCCGATGAGAGGTGGTATTCCTGCCATTGAGAGGGCAGTGATGCCTGCCAGAGCTGCTGTGTAGGGCATCTTCAAGGCCAGACCACCAAGGGGAGTGATTAACCTTGTCCCCGTGCTATGGTCGATGGCTCCCACCACCATGAACAGGGCACCTTTAAACACAGCATGGCTCACCAGGTAGAACAGCGCTGCCATTACTCCCGGCTGGGTACTGAAACCAAAGAGAGAGATAATAAGCCCCAGCTGGCTGATTG
>CAZTHJ010000226.1:0-2524 GCA_964613565.1 uncultured Dehalococcoidales bacterium
TTCTAACGGGACTATTACAATAGACAATCAACAAGGCAAAACTTACAAAGTTGTTGTTTACCGCACTGGCAGGATAAAGATTCAACGATAGCTATCTAAAAATCGGCCTCATGCAGCTATGAATTTTTTTCATACTTTATAGAATAATTCCATAGATTTTGTGTACGCAACGAGCAGATAAAACAAAAAATTCTTTTAAAATCAATATATTATAAACTCGCCATCCTGGCATGGATTTTGGATGCACTACTTTAAGAAGGAGGCGTTTTTTGCGGATCTATAGAATAGGCAGGGGGGCAAAAGGGGTAACGCTCATCGAGTTGGTCGTAGTAATGGCCATCGTCGCCATCATGGCCCTGTTTATGGCGCCGGCCATTGGAGAATGGGTGGACAACTTTCGTATCAGACAGGCAGCCAGGGATATCTCTTCGACCCTTCAGCAGGCTAAGATGCAGACCATATCTACCCGCACACCGCATTCGGTGACCTTTACACCGTCACCGAGTCCGGGTATTCCAGGTTCTTATCAACTCACCCCCGGAGGCAGTGCGACCCCGGTTCCGAAGGGAGTAACTATAACTGGGGGTACAATTTCGTTTAGCGCCGATGGTACATCTCCTGTTAATGGGACCATTACGATAAATAATACAAAAGGCAAGCAGTATCAAGTTTCCGTCTCCGCCACCGGCAGAATACAGATGCAAGAGACATAAGACTGAAAAAAAGAGGAGAATTGTATGTCTTTTTTTTATAAGCTTCCTAGATCTACGAGAGGTTTCACGCTCATAGAGGTCATGTTCGCTGTGGTCATCCTGGCTGTTGGGCTGCTTGCCCTGATGGCCATGCAGATCGTCTCCATAAAGGCCAATGCCTTCAGCAGCGAGATGACCTATTCCACCATGCTTGCCCAGCAGCAGTTGGAGACCTTAGAAAATCTGCCTTTTAGTGATCCAGAGTTGACTGGGGCTACCCCGCCGGCGGATCCAACTCTTCATACACTGCCGCTTCCACTCCTGGATGGTAAGGGCGGTTCATATACTGTTAATTGGTACGTCGAGAATACAACTACTGATATGAAGACGATAACCCTTGAGGTGATTTGGCAGAGTCGACGGCTTGACACGGCAACTACACCGGCGTCAGTAACTACTACTCTACGAACCATAAAAAGCCAATGAGACATGCCATGATGGTAAAAAAAGACCACGGCGTTACCCTGATCGAGCTCCTGATCGTCATAGTCATTGCCGCCTTTCTGGTGGCGGGGATTTACTCCCTCTTTATCACCCAGCACCGGTCGTATGCCGTCCAGGATCAGGTGGCAGGGGTGCAGCAGGATGCGCGCGTTGCCCTGGATATTATAGCCAGGGATATCAGGACGGCGGGGTTTATGATAGGGAGTGGCGGATTTAATATCCACGGCGCACAGTTTGCCGTAACCCGTGATAACAATACTGGAGTGCCTGATTCCATCACGGTGGCCAGTGCAGCCGACCAATTCATGTCCGGCGCAAACCCTGCCACGGTAACGATTGTGAATAATAACCAGGTCACCCTCCGTGTGTATAACCCAGTGACAGACACATGGACCGATGCTTCCATAGGCAGTTTCTTCGATACTGTCACAAATAATTTCGTGGCATTCGAAGGTGACGGTATGAATTCACTATATCAGATAACTGGCACAACCACTCAAACCCTCACGTTAAATCCAACCCCCCCAGCCAATCTTGCCACGATCACGGGCATGACCGGTTCGCCTGCGGTGCTGACCGAGGTGGGGGCCAGGGTCTTTCGTGTCAAGGCCATAACATACCAGGTACAAAATAACGTCCTCCAAAGGAGTGAAAATGGCGGCTCCCTTCAGCCCCTGGTTGGTGATGGAATAAATACAATTGTAGAAGACCTTCAGTTTGCGTATCAGGTGGCGGGGAGTACAGACTGGATTTTTGACGCAGATACACCGGTATGGCCGGCTGGTTCAACCAATGCTGACATCAGGATGGTCAGGATA
This sequence comes from uncultured Dehalococcoidales bacterium, assembly GCA_964613565.1. Lineage (GTDB taxonomy): Bacteria > Chloroflexota > Dehalococcoidia > GIF9 > UBA5629 > CAZTHJ01. The sequence goes on from CAZTHJ010000226.1 coordinate 2,015, forward strand.
AGCATCATTGTTCGCACCGCCATACCCGACCCTCAGGATACGAGCTTCTCCAGACCCGCGTGTGAAGACCATGTGGCTTCTGCTACCAACGATGGCTTTCGCCGACGGGTTTACACCACCGTGGTCAAGGTGAGGAATCTTTAATGGAGCGCACTTTTTTTAAACGAGGTGATTTACGATGAACGCAATGAAAACAAGCATCAGGGCTTTAGGCCTTAACTCAGAGCACGGGGCGGCGCTGTTAATCGCCGTGTTGATCCTCTTGATCCTGACCGTGCTTGGCGTCTATGCCGTTACTACCTCCACCTTGGAAACCAAGATAACCGGCTTTCATAAATGGCATGTGGAGGCCTTTTACGCAGCTGATGCCGGTATACATTATACTTTGGCTACGTACCCCTACGGGAGCATGTATTCTGGCGATCCCATCCGGGTCCTTTCTAACACTCAGCCGCCTCCCGTATTCAATGTAACGGCCACCTATCTCGGCAGCACCGCTCCCCCTGTGGG
>CAZTHJ010000227.1:0-2188 GCA_964613565.1 uncultured Dehalococcoidales bacterium
GGGAACCGCATGCTGGACGAACTCAGGCGCGGCGAGGGCGATATGAAATTGCCCTGGAAGCCAGCAAAAAGGGGGCAGAAGATATGAAGAAGACATGGCAGCAGAAAATAGCGGATAAGCCGGCCTATCCCAAGGTCTTATGCCTGGAGAAAGGCTTCCCCTGCTACAATGCGGTTCATAAAATGGGGGCCAATGAGGGTGATCCCGTGGTGATCGTGAACGCCTCGGAAGTGGCTGCCATTATGCAGAGAGTGCCCAAAGGCAAACTGATCACACTGACCAAGATCTGCAGGGAAATCGCCGGAAAGCACCGCGTCAAAGCCTGCTGTACGCTGGTGGCAGGCATTCACACCATGGAAATCGCCAATGCAGTAGAGGAAATGAAGGCAGAAGGCAAACTGAATAACCTGCCCTACTGGCGCACGCTGAAAAGCGATGGCTCACTGAATCCCAAATTTCCCGGTGGGACGGAAAACCAGAAGAGGCTGCTGGAGACAGAAGGTTATAAGGTGCTGCAAAAGGGCAAAAACTATTCTGTAGAGGATTTCAGCAAATATCTGTTTTCACCATCTATAGTGCAGGGGAGGAAACATGAAGACACTGGTTCTATATAAGACTAAATACGGGGCTACAGAGCAGTACGCCAGATGGCTGGCTGAAGAGATCAAGGGCAGCCTTTTCAAGGTTGATAGCTTCAAAGACAACCTGGACAATTATGACATGGTACTGCTGGGCTCGCCTACCTATATGGGCAAGATACAGATAGTCGATTTCCTGGTGAAAAACTGGGACAGGCTGCATGGTAAAAAGGTCTATCTCTTCAATATAGGTATGATCTCCTGGGAAGAGGAAGGCAGCAGGCTGAGCTATGAGGCTATACCGCAGCATATCCGCGAGAAAATCGGGTTTCTCAAGCTGCCTGGCCGCATCGTAGTCGAGAAGCTGAAGACCCTGGATAAAATGGTCAGCAGGATGATGAAGGCTGAATCCAGAGACATGGTTAAGAAAGAAAACCTGGCGCCTGTACTGGAATGGGTTAAAGGGCAACAGGCATAGAGACAGGCTTGCCTGCCTACTGCCATCCGTATATTTGAAAACCGCAGGAATCCCGCCAATATAACTGCTGCACTCACCATGCTTAACAAATAGACGATCTCCCACAGAAAGGCATAAATTATTCAAGCGGGAAAGTAAACCGTCATCACGGGTACTTTATAATTCGTCAATATGAGCCCTATTTACTCGTCATCACGAGCGCAGCGTGGCGATCTCATCCCGCTGGGGCAGCGGGAAGGATGCGATTGCCAAGTCACCTGCAGCGACTCCCAAAGACGATGGGGAGGATGACAAAATCCGGCAAAGCCGTTATTTGACGCATGCCGTTATTTCTCGTATAGTCTATAAAATGTCATATTACAGAGTTCAGAGAACAGATAATCTTACCCCCATCCTCGTCATCATCGGGCTCAACCTGATTGTCTTCATTATGGTGCGCATCAATTATGTTTTTATAGCTTCGCTGGCCTTTGTGCCGGCCAATCTTTTCCTGCAGCCCTGGACCATCGTCACCAGCATATTTACCCATTACACTTTTGGGCATATCCTGTTTAATATGCTCGCCCTGTATTTCTTTGGCAGGTTCCTAATGGGTCTGCTGGGACAGAATAATCTGCTGCTGATCTACTTTGTGGGCGGTCTGGTGGGTAATCTCCTGTGTTTTTTCCCCAACCCTTCAATAGCAGTAATCGGCGCATCAGGTGCCATCTACGCCCTCATGGGCGCGCTGCTGATACTCAGGCCGCAACTAAAAGTGATAATCTTCCCCATTTTTATCCCCATGCCTCTGTGGGTAGCCACTCTCATCGGTCTGGCGCTGGGCTTTGTTATAACGGGTATTGCATGGCAGGCGCACCTGGGCGGTTTGATCGTCGGCCTGCTGGCAGGCCTGCTGCTGCGCAAGCGCCCGAATATCGTTTTCTAGCCAACACCTGATAGACAAATCAGCGGTATAATCCTAGAATATCTGTAGCCTTTTTTCTTTGCGGAGGTGTATCTATGAAATACAGTCTTAAAATTTTAAGCTCACTACTGCTGGTCACGATGCTGCTGACACTGAGCGCTGTTCCTGTTTTGGCCTTTGATGCGCGTAGCGGTAATACGGTGACCATCGCCAGCGGCGAGGTGGTTG
>CAZTHJ010000227.1:2223-2524 GCA_964613565.1 uncultured Dehalococcoidales bacterium
TGATGACGATCTCTTCCTGGCAGGCAGCGACATAATTATCGACGGCACGGTTAATGGCGACGTCTTTGCCATGGGGCGGACTGTGGCTATTAACGGCACGGTTAATGGTGCCGTTACTCTGGCGGCACAGAATGTCATGATCAGGGGCACGGTCGGCAGGTCTGCCAGGCTGGCGGGACAGAACGTTGACATTATGGGCAATATCGCAGGGGATGCCGTTGCCATGGCTTCCATGGTTAATATCAGCACTGCTGCCGGCATCGGCAGGGACCTCGTGCTGGGGGCATCCAGCGCCAGGGTT
>CAZTHJ010000228.1:0-2503 GCA_964613565.1 uncultured Dehalococcoidales bacterium
GGACTGACAAGAAAATGTTATAACAAGATAGGGCAGTCAACGAAGCCTGCTTTCCCCAACGCTTTAACTACCTCTTTACCAGAAAGGTCTCGAGGTAGTTTACTCATTTTACGGCGCCCTCAAGCTCCATGGTATCTTTACCTACTTCCGTGGGGACTGGAAGCCCATCTTCAAGAAGGGCTTCGATATCGGCCTCCATGGCTTCTTTAATATTTCGCAAAGCTTCTGGTTTAGTCTTACCTTGCGAAACGCAGCCTTTAAGAGCAGGTGCATAAGCCATATAACCCGATTCGTTACCCTTTTTGACGATAACTGTATATTTTATTTTTTGCCTTACGCAATTCAACTTCCAGGTACATTGTAGCATGAATAATAATAGCTTTATCATGGAAGGTGAATCCATAAATAATTCCTCTATCTCAAACGCTGTCCATGCTATTGACATAAAAGCATCCACTATATTAGTATATTAGTGCATCGTTATACGATGCATCAGGCGGGCCAGGGTTAAGCCCACGGTCGGTCCTGAATTGTTTTGATAGTAAATGAATTCTGTAGTAGTGGTTACGGACAGTACGGCGACACTCCCCGCGGAGCTGATAGAGCAATATGGAATCCCTGTTGCTCCGCTGCATATTAACTGGGATAAGGTGAGATACCGGGACGGGGTGGATATGCAGCCCGGGGACTTCTATCAGAGGCTGCGCAAGTCGGCTACGCTGCCCACCACTTCCGGAGCCATCCAGGGAGAGTACCTGGAGATTTTTGAAGAATTGCGCGGCAAGGCAGACGGCATCGTGGTGATAGTCGTCAGCAGCGAGCTGAGTGCTGCGTACAGCTCTGCATTGAATGCCAGGGAGACGGTACCCGAAATACATATGGAGATTATAGATTCCAGGATATCAACGCTGGGCATGGGTTTTGCCGTCATAGAGGCAGCCAAGGTTGCCTCTGCCGGCGGCAGCCTGCAGCAGGTTGCAGACAGGGCCAGGGAGATACTGAAAAAGGTGCATCTTTTCTTTGTGCTGGATACCCTGGAATATCTCAGGCGTGGTGGGCGCGTCAACATGCCGGCGGCCCTTATTGCCCAATTACTGCAGGTAAAGCCCATCCTGACCCTGAGAAATGGCAAGGCAGAACCGGTGGCCAGGCCGCGCACGGGTCGCAGGGCGATGGAGGCCCTGCTCAAACTGATGCAGGAGAGAGTTACGCAGACCCCGCTGCATGCTGCTGTGATGCATGGAGATGCCCCGCAGGAAGCAGATTATTTGATCAAAGAAATCGGCACAAGATTCAATCCTGTTGAACTGCTTACGAGCAAGTTTACCCCTGTGATGGGTGCTCATACCGGGCCGGGCCTGTACGGCATATCCTTTTATAATGAATGAGATGAGGGCTGCACGAGAGGAGGCGTAACTTGGCTGAAAAGCTGTTTGATGGAAGTGTACTCAAGTCAGCCTTGCTGGGAGCCGAACTCTCCCTGGAAGCGCATATTGAGGAACTCAATCTCCTGAATGTTTTCCCCGTGCCCGACGGCGATACGGGCATTAATATGTTCTCCACCATGAAGGCAGCCAACAAGGCGGCAACAAATGTAACCAGCAATTCAGCAGCGGATGTCTCCAGAGTGATCGCACGGGGCGCACTGCTGGGAGCCAGCGGCAACTCCGGCGTTATTCTCTCCCAGATACTGCGCGGTATTGCCAAGGGATTGGAGCTGAAGGAGAGCTTTTCCTGTGTGCATTTTGCCCAGTCTCTGCGTGCGGCTGCTGAGATGGCCTGCAGGGCTGTCAATAATCCGGTTGAAGGCACCATTATCACCGTCAGCCGTGAAGCGGCCGATGTGGCTGTACGCATGGCTGAGGAAGGAGCCAGCCTGGAACAGACACTGGAGGCTGTGGCAGCTCAGGCCAGGGAAACGGTGGATAAAACACCGGAGATGCTGCCCCAACTCAAGGAAGCCGGCGTGGTGGATGCCGGCGGCAAGGGTTTGCAATATATCTTCGAGGGCATGCGTAACTGTGTCTCCAAGCGCATAGCCAGGCCTGTTGAACAAGAGGAGGTCAGCGTTAGCCCCCGGGCAGAACTGATATCCCATGGCTATGGCTATGACTTCCAGTTCCTCATCCGCGGGCATAACCTGCCTGTTGCGAAAGTACGCAGCAGGATCGAAAAGATGGGGGAATCTGCCATCATCGTGGGTGATGACGGCATTATTCGGGTGCATATCCATACCCATCAGCCTGATGCTATTATGGAGTATGCACGCAGTGTGGGCGAAGTCACCGATATAGTCAGGGAAAGCCTGGACGAGCAGGTCAGGGACTTCCGCAGCAGGCATGGCCGTGTTCCCGACAGCGTATAGGCCGGGCTTAGCAGCATCTGTATATCAAAGGTTCATCTGCCTGCCGCCGCAAGTATGGTACTCATGACTTTTTCTTTAAGGGGAGCGCAGCCGTGGATAAAATAGCGGTGTTCCCCCCCTTCAGCCAAAGCGCAGTCA
>CAZTHJ010000229.1:0-1391 GCA_964613565.1 uncultured Dehalococcoidales bacterium
ATCAGTTTTCAGCAGAGCTACCTACTGCAGTACCTGCCGGTTTTCCCGGCGTTGCCACAAAAGAACTTATCTTGCAATTACATAATGATTTAGCCACCAATCTTATGGTTTTATAAAGGAGAACTTAAAATGCCAATTGAAATAGTACAAGCCGATGAAGTCCTGGCCTATGAATTGTCAGGATCAAAGATATTCTATCGCCGCATCCCCAATTCGGAAGTAAACAGAATCAATAAAAAACACACCAAAAAGGGGAAGCCTGACTGGCCCGCCATCACCCAGGATATACTTTTGTATATTGTCCGTGGGTGGGAGAATGTGACATCAGGCGGGAAGGCAATTGACTTTGACCCCGCACTCATAGGGAGCTTGCCCAATGATGTGATTAATGATCTGATTGATTTGTCAGGGGCCGAGGACAGCGGAGAATCGGCAAAAAACTTGAAGACTTTGTCACCTTCCAACTGATTCATAAGATCTCCTGTGAAGAGTGCAGGAAAAATTACGAGGAAGGAGACAGAGAGCCGCCCTGCGAGAGTGCCCCCTGCCCCATAGGGGCGGTTGATCTTTTCCCCGAGAACCAATTAGCCGTTGATCTTTACAATAAGGTTAAGCGCTTAGGGGCTGAGACGGTATTCAGTTTAACGAATATATCAATCACCGGCCAGGAAGCGCAGGACTTGCTTGAGAAGATGGAGATCATTGCATGTACAATGGACAGGGTGCAAAAGCAATTGAAGGAAAGTGAAAAAACATAAAGGAGCATCGCCATGCCGCATTTAACCTTTGTGAGTGATACCGGGCTGAGCCCGACGAATATGAACAAGCTCACCCAGGAGGAAGATTTAAAGCCGATCGCATCCACCTTTAACGGCCAGGATGGGCGCACCATTACCCACAATTTTGGCCATACCAATTACCAGGTAATTGTAAACCCCACTGCGGATCCGCAAGGTTTTCTGGGCGAAATTTGGTTCTCTAAATCTGCCAATACAGTCGTGGTATACAATTCAGGATCAGCAGTCGGAGCCTTCGGTTATGTGATAATTCCACATGCCTAATCATAAAAGCACATGTGCATGAAAGCGCATGTGAGATAAGGAGGATACACAGATGCCTTTACCCGTCATAACCATTGTGGATGGATATAAACTTAGATTAGCGGCTTTTGAGGCTGAAAGGCTCGGGCATGTAAGCCAGAAAACCATCGATATGACCCCTTATGCAGGGCAATATGTGCGACTATGGCTGAACGAAGATGGTTCTTATTCGCTTGACCCCAGGGTTGATCATTTCTGGCAAGTGGCAGAATTCAGAGTGCCTGAAATTCAGCATGAGCAGGTAGACAGTGGTGAAGTAGATGAGCAGGGGGAGACAATCATGCTCCCTCA
>CAZTHJ010000229.1:1423-2486 GCA_964613565.1 uncultured Dehalococcoidales bacterium
CGGTTTTCTGCAGTGCCTGCTCCTTGGTCATTTTGAGCTTGTACTGGAGGTTAATGATAAGGGATCCGCAGTAATCCAGAAATTTACCTCAGGCACAGAAGAGAAGATTAAACAGATGTCCGGCCAGGCCGGTGGGCATATCAGCAGGATGCAGGAGACGTTTAATAAGCTTTCTGCTGCCGGCAACACGGTTGCCAATAAAATCAACGAAATGGTCATGAAGGTGGCCGAGCTAACCGTGAAGCTTGGCGCTGCTGCCGTAGCCGCCGCAGGCTTTGCCGCATCCTTTGTCATGAAAAAGGCCATAGATGAATTCATGCATTTTGAGACGGCGTTAGTGGATATGGGCAAGGTCACGGGCGAAAGTATGGATGCGATTAAAGAGAAGATAAGGGGACTTCCTCCAGAACTGGGAGGGGCCACCGAATTAGTGAAAGGATACTACCAGGTAATTTCTGCCGGTGTGACAGAGCCGCAAAAAGCACTGGAGGTTTTAATCGGCACTGCCCAATTAGCCAAAACCGCACATGCTGATCATGCCGCAGTGGTGGCAGGCTCTACCAGTATTATGGATGCATTCGGGGCAACCATACAACAAGCCGCCGATTCCATGTTGGTGATGGAGAAAACCGGCAAGACTACCGTGGCCGGGCTCATTCCTATTATTGGGGAAATCTCTTCTTCATCTGCAGCGCTGGGTGTCAGTCTGGATGAAATGGGTGCGGCCTTTGCCGCAGTGACCAAATTCAGCGGCGGCACAGAAAAGGCATCAACCCAATATATGGCAGTGCTCAATTCCCTTATGGCACCAACCAAAGATATGACCGCCCTGCTTGATAAATATGGTGGGGCGCAAAAAGCCATCAAGGAACTAGGCTTTGGCGGTGTACTTGAATTGATTTCAAGGGCTGCTGCCGGAAACACTGAAAAGCTGAAAGATTTGGTGGGTTCCCAGGAGGCAGTCAAAGGCGTATTGGCCGCGACCAATGCCAATATGCTCGTTTATAATCAGAATCTGCAAGAGCAGGCTAATAAGGCAGGTGCAATGGAGGCTGCCTGGGAG
>CAZTHJ010000230.1:0-2481 GCA_964613565.1 uncultured Dehalococcoidales bacterium
GCACTCGCTTAAGACTTTATTCAGGTCTATCCTCTGCCGGTCGAAATCGCCCTGGCTTTAACGCAGAGAGTTTTGGCGCGCTATCCCTTGTTGAAGAGAACTGATACGATGTCGCCGTCCTGTACCTCGTATTCGCGGCTTTCGATACGCTGTTTACCTGCTTTAACAACGGCGGCTTCGCTGCCCAGTTCCACCAGGTCTGCATAGCTCATCACCTCCATACGGATAAAGCCGCTTTCCATGTCGGTGTGTATTTTACCTGCTGCAACAGGCGCTTTATCACCCCTGTGGCAGGTCCAGGCACGAACCTCATCCTCGCCGACGGTGAAGAAGTTTACCAGTCCCAGCAGCCGGTTGGCGGCGATGAGCAGCCTTTCCATAGAAGATTCCCCCAGCCCCAGCTCCTTGAGGAAAAATTCCCTCTCCGATGCTTCCAACTGGCTGATATCAGCCTCGTCCCGTCCGCAGATTGCGATAAATTCGGCATTCTCGGCTGCGGCTATATCGTTTAACAGCCTGACAAACGCGTTTTGTATCTGGGCTATGGTCTTGATATTGGCGATATACAGCACGGGCTTCTGCGAAACCAGGTGGCATTCGCGTATGCTGGCCAGTTCCCCCGGCTCCAGGGTTTGCCTGCGTACCGCTATGCCTTGCTGCAGGGAATCCAGGACTTTCTGGCAATGTCCGCTTTCACGTAGGGCATCCTTATCGCCTGCACGGGCTTTCTTGGCCAGCCTGGTAATCTTGTTCTCCAGGGTAGCGCTGTCCGCCAGCATCATTTCCAGGTCTATGATTTCAACATCACGCGCCGGATCAATACTGGCATACTCAAAAGGTATATTCTCGTCCTCAAAGCAGCGCACCACATGCAGCAGGGCATCCACATCCTTGATATGGGCCAGCAGGCGTGAGCCGCGACCATCACCCTGTGCTGATTTTTTCAGGCCAGGTATATCCAGCACCTCCAGTGTGGCATAGACAACTTTTTGCGGGTTGTGGATTTGCGCCAGTTGATCAATGCGCTGGTCTGGAATATTCACTACAGCGCGGTTCATCTCGGCGCCGTTATAGCTGGAAGCGCCGGCGGCCGTTAGAGCATTATAAATCGTTGTCTTGCCGCAGGACGGCACACCGATGAGTCCACAGGTTAAAGCCATAAATATCCTTCCTTTTACTTAAGGGCAGGCCTATATGCTGAATTATGAATAGTCTCTTTCAATTGCGCCTGCCGCTGTTAATCTTCAAAACTGCTGACGGAGGCTAAACTAAAGCAGGATGCGAATCAAAACCAAGCCTGTTGATTGATTATATATCAGACGGAGTCAAGTTCAAAATCGGATATTGCAGCGCTGATGGAAATTTGACAGAAGCGCTATATTATCAGTAATATAGCGCTAATTTTAGCAGGTTGCCATACTGCCCGTTTGTGTACCTGCATGGCATCAGTATGGCCTGGAGATAAAAAGGGGATCTCAATTGAAATACAATATTGCCAAACTTATAGCAGCAATTATGCTTGGCCTGGCGCTGATGCAGGTATGGGGATGCGCCCAACAGGCAGTTTCATCTGGAGCGGCTGAAGCGTCCTCGTCGTCAAAAAAGGAAATCAACATTTTTTGTGCTGCGGGAGTTAAACCAGCCATTGATGAATCTGCCAAGATATTCGGTCAAAAATATGGCATAAAGCTGAACATTAACTATGGCGGTACCGGGGAAGTGCTCTCCAATATGATTGTATCGCAGACGGGTGACCTGTACATAGCTGCTGAGCAGAGGTATATGCAAACAGCAAAGAAAAAGGGCGTGATTAACGGCAGCATGCCTATCAGCAGTGTTGCCTATATGATACCGGTTATCGGAGTCGTAAAAGGAAATCCGCTGAACATACAGTCCCTGCAGGACCTAACGCGACCCGGCGTACGCGTTGCTGTCACCAGAACTGAAACCACTGCCCTGGGTTTAATTGTCCCGGAAATTCTGCAAAGAGCACATGTTCTGGATGCGGTGCAGCCCAATATCGTCACGACGGCGCCGCAGGTTAATGCCATTGTTACCATGATGATAATGCGCCAGGTTGATGCAGGAATTATCTGGCATCATTTTGGCACGACCAACAGCAGCGATATCGAAATCATCTGGATACCGGCAGAGTTTATTCCCGATGTGGGCGAAGTGCAGGTTGCGATTTCAAGTTATTCTGAGGAACCACAGTCCGCGCAGAAATATATTGAATTTCTATCATCGGCCGAGGGCAAAGCGATTTTCGTAAAATATGGCTATTTAGTAGACAGCAGTGAAGCCGATAAATACCGCAATGCATCTGCGGAAACATACAAATGATCCCTCCCTGCCGGCAGAGGGCAGGGTAAGGCTGCTATTTTAGGGGATGGAATATGTTTAAATTTCTCAGAGGAGCGGCTGGAGATAAACTATTCAGATTCATTACAATCGGGGCCCTGATTCTTATACTGCTGTTTT
>CAZTHJ010000231.1:0-2474 GCA_964613565.1 uncultured Dehalococcoidales bacterium
GCCAGGAGATTATGTGCTGCTGGACAAGGTGAGTTACCGTTTCCGCGACCCGCAGCGGGGAGAGATGATCATACTTCGATCGCCGGACAACAGCAGCGCCGACCTCATCAAGCGGGTCATCGGCCTGCCGGGAGAGACGGTGGAGGTGCGTGACGGCTGGGTGTATATAAATGACAAGCCCCTGCAGGAAGGCTATACCCGGGAAAAACCCAGGTATACTTATCCCAGACAGACAGTACCTGAAAACTCATACTTTGTGCTGGGCGACAACCGCAATGTGGCCGTTGACTCTCACAGCGGCTGGTTTTTGGCCCGCGAGAATATTATGGGCAGGGCATGGCTGATCTACTGGCCAAATTCGCGCATGCAGGTGGTGCAGCATTACGATTACAGTATAGGCAAATAACCATGACCCAAAACGTATTGGATATCTTCAAGGAAGCCGGGGCAGTGCTGGAGGGCCATTTCCTGCTCACCTCCGGCCTGCATTCCCCGCTGTACTGGGAAAAGTTCCGGGTGCTGCAGTACCCGCAATATACCGAGAAGCTGTGCAAGATCATTGCTGATCACTTCCGCGGGGAAAATATAGAGGTGGTGGCAGGGCCTACTACCGGAGGTGTGATCCTGGCCTATGAGACTGCCAGGCAGCTCGGTGTAAGGGGCATCTTTGCCGAAAGGGACGAGAGGGGCAGGGCCTTCAAGCGCGGCTTCAGCATCGGGCAGGGAGAGCGCGTGCTCATCGTTGACGATATCCTCACCACCGGCAGCTCGTTAAAGGAAACCGTAGCCGCTGTGAACGAACTGCGGGGGAAGATCGCGGGCGTCGGCGTGCTGGTGGACCGCTCGGAAAAGGGCATTGACCTGGGCATACCGCTGTTCATCTGCCTGCGCTCCGCTACGCTGGCTTACCATGCGGAAGAGTGCCCTCTTTGCGCTGCGGGAATCCCCCTGACGAAAAGGGGCAGCTCCTAGAAATCTCAGGGCGAGTCGCCGTTTATCCTAACGTCATGGCGAGGGGCCTTTTCTATTTCGTCTTTGCGAGCCGCCACAGTGGATTATTGCAGACCGCCTTCTCTTTTTTGTAATGGCGAGGAGCTTTTTCTATTTTGTCTTTGCGAATCGCCGCAGGCGATGTGGCAATCCCACCCACTGCCCCAACGGGATGAGATCACCACGCTTCGCTCGTGATGACGTAGTTAAAATGGGATACGATCAACACGCTAGTCATGGCGATTATAGAGAAGTCCGTGAGGACGGAATACGGGGTCGAGACGAAGGACAAGCGGTAATATTGCTTAATTGCTGAGCCTCCTTGAACATCTATCCCTGCTGCTGAGTAAAAGCTCATTTCTTGACAATTATCAATACGAATTTATATAATCTCTGTTTAATTTGCTGTACCAAGCAAAGGCAACGGTTTGGCTTTGGATCTCAATAATTTACAACTCTGCTGCAAACATAGAGGAAGAAACGAGGTGATTATTTAGTTTAATACTACGGAGGCCATTATAAAGAGATGGCTGGAAAAGAGGTGCAGGAACTTTCCCGCCAAGGGTACGGGGGTGTCCCCCAGCTTCCCATTTCCCCCAAGACTTGGGGATAAAGGGGGTTGAGTCTGAGTTTTTCAGCATTCTCATAAAGTACAATCTGTTGATGGATTATGAAATAAAAAGGAAAGGAAATTAATGTCAGAGGAAAAAAGAACGATTCTGGATACGACGGCCAACCCGGCGCCGCTGGGCCTGGCTGCTTTCGGCATGACCACCGTCCTGCTCAACCTGCACAATGCCGGCCTGTTTAACCTGGGCTCGATGATACTGGCCATGGGCATTTTCTATGGAGGAATTGCACAGGTGATTGCCGGCATCATGGAATGGAAAAAAGGCAATACCTTCGGTACCATTGCCTTTACCTCCTACGGGCTTTTCTGGCTTTCGCTGGTAGCCCTGCTGGTCTTGCCCACACAGGACATGGCCGCCAAGAACGACAATGCCGCCATGATAGCCTATTTCATCATGTGGGGCATCTTCACGCTGTGCCTCTTCTTCGGCACCTTGAAGGCCAATAAGGCGCTGCAGTTCATCTTCGGCTCGCTGGTGGTGCTCTTCTTCCTGCTTGCCATCCGTGATATCACGGGCAATGCAGTCATTGGCACCATCGCCGGCATCGAAGGGGTGATCTGCGGGCTATCCTCCATTTACACGGCCATGGCCATTGTTTTAAACGAGGTATTCGGACGGGTGGTTTTGCCCATCGGCCCTGTTAAGTAATATAGGTAAGTACAAATAGCTGAAAGATTAAAATGGCTGTGGGCTAATACCTCACAGCCGTTTTTCATTCCCCTCCTCGGTTGACACTGCGCAGGGGTTACAGCTACAATGATAGCTCCTGCCGAGGTAGCTCAGCCGGTAGAGCAGCGGACTGAAAATCCGCGTGTCCCCAGTTCGATTCTGGGCCTCGGCACCACGGTTGTC
>CAZTHJ010000232.1:0-2463 GCA_964613565.1 uncultured Dehalococcoidales bacterium
TGGACTTTGAACTCCGGTGTTACCAATGATGGGGCAAAAGTTGATTGAAAAACAGATATTGCGAAACTGGTGGTACTATCTTATTGCTATAGCCCTTGTGGCACTCGCAACGGGGGTAGGCCACATGGCCAGATCATTCCTCACAATTACCAATATCGCAATGCTGTATTTGTTATGCGTTGTTATTACCTCTGTTCTGTGGGGGCTTGGCCCATCCATTCTGACCTGTGTTTTAGGCGTACTGGCACATGACTTCTTCTTTATTATGCCCTACCTGAGCCTGGGGCCACCTGATATTCATGATATCCCCACGTTAATTGTATTACTCGTAGTTGGCGTGATCATCAGCTACCTGACATCACGAGTCCGCTGGCAAGCCGAGGATGCGCAGCGCCGGGAGCATGAATCAGCTACATTTTACGCACTGAGCCGCAACCTGGCCGTGACTAACGAGATGGAGTCAACCCTGCAGGCCATTAAGAGCAAGGCTAGAGAGATATTTGGATGCCAGACAGCAGTTTTTTTACCCGACGTTAAACATAAAGAAAAATTAGTTCCACATCTGGAGAACCAGGGTATCAATCATGATAAAGATGACTATGCTGCCGCAGCACTCTCTTTCTATCAGCGTAAATTGGTGGGGCAAGGCACAAACACATTGCCTCAGGCCAAGGCAAGATATCTACCGCTTAACTCTGCCAGGGGGGTAACAGGAGTGCTGGCTCTTTATTTTGATGACCCTTCGAACCGACTGGCAACTGAGCAATCCCGTCTTATTGAAGTCTTCGCCGATCTCACAGCGGTGGCAGTGGAGCGGGCCCTGCTTACCGACGAGGTTCGCGACGCACAGGTACTTAAGGCCAAGGAAAAACTACAGACCGCTTTGTTCAGCTCAATTTCTCATGATCTGCGTACGCCGCTGGTCTCCGTGATTGGAGTGTTGAGCAGCTTGCAGGAAGAGGGTATGACGCTGGATGACAGCGCCAAGCGCAATCTAATCCAGGTCGCCCGCGAAGAAGCGGAGAGGCTAAATCACCTGATAGCCAATCTGCTTGATTCTTCCAGAATTGAAGCAGGCTCAATAAAGCTGCACAGGCAGCCGTCTGAACTGCAGGAAATATTAAATGTATCGCTGGAACGACTCGGCAATTCATCTGCCACCCGTCCAATCAACATTAATATGGCTGCAGAGTTACCTTTAATTTCAGTGGACTTCGGCCTGATGGCACATGTGTTTGTCAACATTCTGGATAACGCCTTAAAATACTCTGCAGCCGGATCCCCTGTTGATATCAGCGCCAGGGAAATGGAAGACGATATTGAAATTGAGGTGTGCGACCGGGGAATCGGTATCCCCGCAGAGGACCTTATGCATGTTTTTGACAGGTTTTACCGTGTGCAACGTCCTGCAAGTGTGACCGGTACCGGACTGGGTTTATCCATCTGCAAAGGTATTGTTGAGGCACACGGCGGTCACATTTCGCTGGAGAACCGCCCCGATGGAGGTACTATTGTCCATGTGACAATTCCGATTGACGAGGTTTATCCAGGAGCATAGCGTATGACTGAGATCAAGCCACGGATTCTAATCGTCGATGACGAACAGGCTATCCGCAGATTTCTGCACGTTGCATTGGAATCTCAAAAGTATGCCGTTTTTGAGGCAGCCAGCGGGCAAGCCGCTATCACGGATACCGTTGCCAATAAGCCCGATTTACTAATCCTCGACCTGGGCCTGCCGGATATGGATGGCGTTGAAGTGGTGCGTCTACTACGCCAGTGGACACAAGTCCCGATTATTATACTTTCCGTGCGGGGCTCGGAGATGGACAAGATTGAAGCGCTGGATGCCGGGGCAGATGATTACCTTACAAAGCCTTTCGGCATGGGAGAGCTGATCGCCCGTGTAGCCGCCGCCCTGCGCCGTGGAGCCAAGCCTGCCGATAGCCCGATTTTCGTCAGCGGCAACCTCAAAGTTGACCTGGCAAAGCGGATAGTCATGGTGGGAGTCCGTGAAGTTCAATTAACTCCAAATGAGTATGAATTACTGCGGGTACTGGTGTTACATTCCGGCAAAGTGTTAACCCAGCGTCAGCTGCTGCGTGAAGTCTGGGGTGAGACATATGGTGATGAACTGCACATGCTGCACGTGAATATCAGCAACCTGAGACGCAAGATTGAAGCGGAGCCCAGCCATCCTCATCTGATAATTACTGAACCGGGAGTAGGTTATCGCCTGAGAGCCGACTAACTCTTTCAGAAAACCGGCTGACGTTATTCCCATAATATTTTCCGTTATTCATTTCCCATGTTTTCAGCCGTAAAAGCCATTCTTGACATTTTCTTGACCGAACAGGTTGATTTCTTGACACCTCTTTGACCTATGATCTCTAAAATATGTATTAGACGCCGGTTGAATATATCTTATTATTAAATGGAGGAACAAATAAAATGCTATGGACC
>CAZTHJ010000233.1:0-693 GCA_964613565.1 uncultured Dehalococcoidales bacterium
TTCCTCCTTACCAGAAAATAATATTTAATACAATCGCAATAGCTCCAACGATGATTGCCAGAAAGGCAGGCCGCTGGTACCATGCCACATCTTTTTCCCTTGGCCTTGGGGTCAGTGAGTACACCAGACCCGTCAGCTCTTCTTCGGTTTTCTTCTGTTTTGTCAACAGGGAAATAATGATGGTCACGATAAAACATACAGAAAAAGCAAATATGGCCGTCCAGAAATTCTGTGCCATTTCGCTGGGATAGGTTTTCACCACATTTTCAGCTCCACCGACCAGCCAACCTCCTTTGATGAGGGATACCGCATTGGCTGGTGCTGTCAGCCCATGATGAACCGCTGCTGCAAGCGTACCGCTCAGCAGACCGAAGAATGCGCCATGGCCGGTGGCCCTTTTCCAGAACATACCCAGCAGGAAGGTGGCAAAGAGGGGTGCATTGATGAAGGCAAAAATAAGCTGCAGAAAGTCCATTATATTATTAAATGCCTTCGCTACATAAGCGGCTCCGATACTTATAACTACCCCTGCAATGGTGGCCATCCTTCCCATCCACAGGTAATGGTTGTCCGATTTACCCGGGGCGATGTAGCTCTGGTAGATATCGTATGTCCATACGGTGTTAAAGGCAGTAACGTTTCCGGCCATACCCGACATAAAGGAGGCCATAAGAGCCGTAAGACCCAATCCAA
>CAZTHJ010000233.1:721-2445 GCA_964613565.1 uncultured Dehalococcoidales bacterium
CAGCATCATAGGAATCACTTTATCATAATCATACACGCCGTTTTTTAAAGGAAGGTTGAATCCGCTTTCCGGAAGGGTTGTCAGGGCCAGCGCTATCATTCCCGGAAGGATCACCAGAAAAGGCAGGAACATCTTCGGGAAAGCACCGATGAGGGGAGTTTTGCGTGCAGCCATCATGGAGTTGGCAGCCATGGCCCTTTGGACTACCAGAAAATTGGTACACCAGTAACCGAAAGACAACACAAACCCGAGGCCCATGATCACGCCAAACCATTCAACACCCATGGGGTTGGCATCGGCACTAAACATATATTTCCAGGTATGCGTATAGGCTCCTTCGCCATATGGATGAGAACCGCTCAGCGCCACATCCGCCAGCCGAATCTTCAGCTCTTCCCACCCGCCTATTCCTTTAAGACCCAGGAATACAAGGGGAAGAAAGCCGACGACGATCAGGAAAAACTGCAGCACCTCGTTGTAAATGGCTGAAGTAAGGCCTCCAAGGTATGTATATACAAGTACAATCAAGGCCGAGATGATGATGCTCATGGTGAAGTCCCATCCTAAAAGAGTCTCCATCAGTATCGCCAAGGCATACATGGATATTCCAGAAGCCAGTACCGTCATCAAGGCAAAGGAAAAGGCATTGAATCCGCGTGTTTTTTCATCAAACCGGAATTTGAGGTATTCCGGCACAGACCTTGCTTTTGAGCCATAGTAAAAAGGCATCATGAAAAGCCCGAGGAAGATCATGGCCGGTATGGCACCAATCCAGTAAAAATGACAGGTCATCCAGCCGTATTTTGCACCTGAAGCGGCCATCCCGATGACTTCCAGCGCTCCAAGGTTCGTGGAAATGAAAGCCAATCCTGTGATCCAGGCTGGAATTGATTTCCCTGCCATCAGGAATTGCTGACTCGATTTCATGTAACGTTTTAAAATAAACCCAATACTGATTGTGAAAACCACATAGATACCCATTATGGCCCAGTCAATCCAGCCAAGTGTAAATTGCACTCCTGTCTCCATAAAATATAGGTTTAATTAATCAGTGTATGTTTTTGCTCACGTCAAATATAAACGGATTTTTTTAAAATTTGTACAAAATCAAATTGAATCCTACCTTTATCATTAAACTGAACGAATATGGCACACATACCTTCTCCCTCACGGTACCTGTCAATGGTATACAACTATTGCGGCAACAGCGGTCTGAAACTTCCTGCTATTTCCCTCGGCCTCTGGCATAATTTCGGGGGGGTTGACTCAGCCGATAATGCCAGGGATATGATCATGGCAGCCTTTGATGCAGGGATCACCCATTTTGACCTTGCCAACAACTACGGTCCTCCGCCGGGCTCAGCCGAAGAAAATTTCGGGAAGATACTGGCCGGCCATCTTAAACCATACCGTGATGAAATCATCATATCCACAAAAGCCGGCTATAAAATGTGGGACGGTCCCTATGGTGAATGGGGATCCAGAAAATACATGCTCACCAGCCTCGACCAGAGCCTGAAGCGCATGAAACTTGATTATGTGGACATTTTTTACTCGCATCGCCCCGATCCCGACACACCCCTTGAAGAAACCATGGGGGCGCTTGATCATGCAGTCCGTCAGGGAAAAGCATTGTACGCCGGCATCTCGAATTACAAGCCCGATCAGACAAAACGTGCTTCTGAAATACTTCGCAGCCTGGGCACTCCCTGTATCATACACCA
>CAZTHJ010000234.1:0-2435 GCA_964613565.1 uncultured Dehalococcoidales bacterium
TTTCAAACCGAACGGCGGAAGCGGGTACAGCGAAAAGGATGCTGCCGCAAGGGAGCTCGTGGTTGACCCCGGGTATACTCTGATGCACAGGTTCTTGCATCCCTGAAGCAGACTGGACGCTTACTGTTTTTTAGATTACAATTGACCGATTTAAGACAGAGGGAAAATAGATGGCATTGATCGTGCAGAAATATGGCGGCAGTTCAGTAGCTGACGCCAACAAGATCCGTAATGTGGCCAGCCGTCTTGTCAAGACCAAGCTCATGGGCAACCAGGTGGTGGCAGTGGTATCCGCCATGGGTGATACTACAGACGACCTCATCGAGAAGGCACATAAAATCAATCCCCGCCCGCGTGAGAGGGAGATGGATGTGCTACTCTCCACCGGGGAAATTGTTTCAAGCTCGCTGCTGACCATGGCGCTGCATGCCATGGGGCATGAGGCGGTCAGCCTCAGCGGCGCACAGGCCGGCATTGAAACGGATTCCATCCACAGCAGTGCACGCATCAGCAGTATTAATCCTAAACGCCTGGTCAAGGAGCTGGAAAGGGGTAATATTGTAATAGTAGCCGGCTTCCAGGGCATCAGCAAGGAGATGGATACGACCACGCTGGGACGGGGCGGCTCAGATACGACAGCAGTGGCGCTGGCGGCCAGCCTTAAAGCCAGGCAGTGCCATATTTATACAGATGTGGAAGGCGTATTTACGGCTGATCCCCGTATGGTGCCCGAAGCCAGGAGGCTGGACGAGATCGGCTATGAGGAGATGCTGGAGCTGGCCACCTGGGGTGCCAAGGTCATGCATCCGCGTGCCGTGGAAGTGGGAGAGGTCTACGGCATCCCCATCTATGTTGCCTGCAGCTTTAATGAAAAACCGGGTACCCTGATACATGGAGGAGCCAATATGGAAATCAGAAATAAAGTCCGAGCAATAGCACATGACCTGGATGTGGCCAAGATCTCAGTACTGGGCATACCTGATAAGCCTGGTATTGCCTCTGCCATCTTTGAGCCGCTGGCGCATGCCAATATCAGTGTGGATACAATCGTACAGAATTCAAGCGTGGATAAGATGGCCGACCTCTCCTTTACCGTCGGCAAGGGCGACCTGGCCAGGGCTATGGACATCGTTCAGCCGGTCTGTGATAAGATCGGGGCCAGAGGCTGTATGAAGGATGATACGCTGGGCAAGATCAGCGTCGTGGGTACCGGCATGCAGAATGCTCCCGGCTATGCCGCCACATTGTTCAGAACGCTTTCAGAGCAGAACATCAACATTGAGATGATCACAACATCGGAAATACGCATCACCTGCATCATCGCCAAGGACAAGGTCAAGGATGCTCTCAAGGCCCTGCACAAAGCTTTCGAGATGGATAAGGTTAATCTTTAGACAGCGACGACTTCTTTAACTTCGCTGATTTTCTCTTTGAGCAGCCGCTCGATGCCCATTTTCAATGTCATGGAGGACATGGGACAGCCGGCACAGGAGCCCTTCAGCTTAACTTGCACAACACCGTCCTTGACATCTACCAGTTCCACATCACCGCCGTCTGCCTGTAAATTCGGCCTGATCTCGTTTAATACTTTTTCAACCTGTTCTTTCATGGGTGCTCCTTTAAGCGATATAAAAACCTCAGGGTAACAGTGTAAAATTAACATAGGGATTATTTATTGTCAAACCAGCGGCAGAGACAGTCTTCTGCCTGCTATGAGATAAGCCGGTTGAACTCCAATTCGGTTTTGGGTTTTCGAATTGGGGAAATGTGAGCTACCAGGTATGTCGACTCTTGCCTTGCACCTATTGGGACACGACATGATCAGACGCCTCAGCTACTTTGATCGGCTCTATCTCCTTTTCGTACCCTATCGGTATCCCCGTGGCTCGAAATTTCTAGCTTCATTTACAGTGTGAGTTACGGTACTAGTAAGGGGAAAGGGGCTTGCTCTGGGCCGCCACGGGGGCGGCGGGGATAGTTTATTATGTATTTAAAGCATAAAATATATGAGTAAAGTTTTCTAGGGTATATATGGGACTTGGTAGGGTCATATCATATGAGAAGTTACTTCAATTTTTAAAGTCATTTGCTGGCAAAGGTGGTAAAATAATACGTATATAATTTATATATGTCAGGATATGAAAATGACTACAAGTATCATATTAAGATTATCAATATTATATTTGGATATTCGTATAGGTGATAAAATATTTGGTCATACACAATCTGAGGTCTATAGCGTCGATTCGTTTATTGGCAGTGGTAATTTTGGACTAGTATATAAAATTAGTGATAATGCCAAAAATAATTTGGCGCTTAAAACAATTTCAACTGCGTACCTGGATGAGCCGCAACTATTAGCTCTAATAAATGAAGGGAAACTAACGACAAAAATCGATCATCCGAATATTATTAAATATCTATTTTTCCACGAT
>CAZTHJ010000235.1:0-2435 GCA_964613565.1 uncultured Dehalococcoidales bacterium
ATAGTGTATGAACCGGTATAATTTGCCTGAGAAGCTTACCTTTTGTCCGTGAGTAAGATGGCCGCCGTGAGCCAGGTTCATGCCCAAAGCAGTATCTCCAGTATTCAGCAGGGCAAAGTATGCCGCCATATTAGCCTGGGCACCGCTGTGCGGCTGTACGTTGGCATGTTCGGCATGGAATAGCTCTTTAGCCCGCTGGATAGCCAGGCTCTCCACTATGTCCACATCCTCGCAACCGCCATAATAGCGCCGCTGGGGATAACCTTCGGCATATTTGTTGGTCAAGAACGAACCCTGGCATAGTTTTCAGATGCAATAAGATTGATAGTCTCCCTCTGCCGTTTGGCTTCCAGTTTCAGGGCACTGCAGACTTCAGGGTCAACCTGTTGTAAAGAACTCATCTTTCCTCCTCTGTTGAAGTGTACAATGATGCCCTTCTTCTGTCAATCGAAATCCACGGACACGATGGTACTTTAGTAGGGGGAATCGGCTGTTTACGATACCGCTGAGATGGAGGGAGTAAAATATTAAGTAAATTTTTATGCGGCAGCGCTTGTCATAACGCAGGACGTATGATATAATGCACGTCTGGTGAGTGAAATTCTTAGCTATCAAGTAGGGAGACAGATGGCACGCAAACTCAAGATTTGTCCGAAGTGCGGTGGAAAAATGATGCCCGACCGCGACGAATACGGCGCGTACGAGCAATGTATCCAGTGTGGATACCTCATGGACCTGCAGATATCAGCCACACAGGATGAGAATATGTTTGGTAAAGTTTTGGCACGGCAGTAACACTCCGTAACCAGACCAGAGTAGTAACAAACATATTTCCCCACAGAAAAAGACAAAAAAAGAATACAAAAAGATTTATCCTGGACGGCTGACGCATGGTGTCCACCAGTACAGAGCGCAATTCTCACAAAGCAGCTCTGGAGGTGATGTTTTGTTCTTTTTTCCCGTTTTTAAGTGCCGCTTAATATCTGCTAGCCAGCTTATGTAACTATCTGGATACTTCCGCATACTATATTTATTTACCACTACCAATCAACTCAGAAAGGTGCTCTCCTTGTCCTGTTTGTCTGGATAGAGTATAATGCGAACACAGAGCAGAGGAGGAGATGCTATGTCTGGCAGAGGCGTGGATTACTATGCCGTAGACGAGCTCCTTTCCACCGCAGAGAAGTCATTAAGGGACTCTGCCCGCGAGTTCCTGGAAAAAGAAGTCGCACCGCTGGTAACAGAAGCCTTTCATCTTGAGAAGCCGCTGGATATGAAGGCTCTCGCCCCGGCGATGAGCAAACAGGGTCTCATCGGGTCTTTTCTGCCTCAAACGTACGGCGGTAAGGGTCTGAACTACACATCGTTTGGCCTGATATGCCAGGAGGCGGAAAGGATAGATACCGCCGTCAGAGGATTCATCGCCAACCAGTCCTGCCTGGTGATGTACACCCTGTGGCAGTTCGGCTCGGAGGAACAAAAAAAGAGGTGGTTGCCCTCAGTGGCAAAGGGGAAAAAGACAGGCTGTTTTGCCCTGACCGAGGAGAAACACGGCTCTGATGCCGCTGCGATTGAAACCACCGCCAGCAGGGATGGCAATTGCTGGTTCATCAATGGGGAAAAAATTCACATCAGCGATGCCTCAAATGCCGATTTTGCCATTATCTGGACGCAGACCGCAGATGGCATCAGGGGCTTCTTGGTTGAGAGCGGTGTGGAGGGATTTGTTCAGACACCCCAGACACATAAAGGCGCTATCCGCGCCGGAGACCTGGGAAAGCTCACACTGCGTAATTGCCGGATTCCGGCAGAAAACATCCTTCCGGGCGCCAGGGGTCTAAGCCAGGTCCTCTCCTGTCTTGATGGTTACCGCTTCGGCATAGCCTGGGGCATGCTCGGCTGCGCTATGGACTGCTACGAGGTGGCTTTAAAATACGCCCGGGAAAGGGAGCAGTTTGGCGCACCACTCGCCGCATTTCAACTGGTGCAGGAAAAACTAGTAACGATGTTGATGGAAATTACCAAGGGACAGCTCCTCGCCTACCGCCTGGGCAGGATGATGGATGAAGGGAAAGTAACCTATGCCCAGATATCCCTGGCCAAGAAGAATAACGTTGCCATGGCACGCCTCTGCGCCATGACGGCGCGTGAAATCCTGGGTGCCAGCGGCATTTCCCTGGAATTTTCGCCGCTGAGACATCTGGCGAATATCGAGGCTGTCCATACCTATCAGGGAACGGATGATATACACACTTTGATAATAGGCAGTGACATCACCGGCTTCTCTGCCTTCAGAAGGAATAAAGGAGAGGACCAATCGGTAGATTCGGCTTCCGTTTAGTCCAGACTGATAGCTCGGGGAAAGCCCGTGCCGGTGAGATGGTCACAGCACACGGGAGTGTGCTCACACCGGTCTTCATGCCGGTAGGCAGTCA
>CAZTHJ010000236.1:0-1480 GCA_964613565.1 uncultured Dehalococcoidales bacterium
AGAAGATTTTAGATGAAGCATATGCTGACAGGCAAATCTCTGTGCCGGGTATCCACGGGCCGAGCTTAAAATCCCGCTGTATTCATACGTTTTCCCAGTATTTGGCGGTATATGGTTTTTGCGCGGGAGAAGCTTTATGGCGCTACAGCCGGCGGCGGAGTACCGGGCGGCTCCAAGCGGGGCCTCCACTGCAGGTGTTTGAATTTCCAGGCTCCTTTTACCCTGATATAGTCAGCGTCATAAATTCCCTGCAGCCAGTAGCGTGAAGCCCAGGTCCTGTGGTCGGCATACATGATATACATCGGCCAGTTGCCCCTTGCCTTATCCCCATCCACAGTTATTTGCGGATGAACCATAAACAGGCCTTCCTTGCCGTTGTGAATCAGGGAAAGCTGTTCCTTGAAGAATTTAGCGATCCTGGCCTTGCCTTTGATAAAGCCGCCAAACTGAACGTCGATGGAGCTGTTTTCAGCGAAGCAGTCAATGACATCGTCCCATCGGACATAAGCCAGGGCATTGGCATAGCGGATCTGCATCTGCTTGATCTGCTCGATGTCCTCATTGACACGGATACGCTCTTCGGCGTCCTGTAAACGTTTTTCTGTTTCCTTTAATCTTTTTTCCAGTTCCTTCAATGTCATTTTGCACCTCTCTTATGCTGGCCTGGGCGAAGAATAAAAAATGGATTTCCGCACAACAACCGCATTCTGGGCCTATTCTACCATATCAGGCTTGTCACAAGTTCGGTTTAGGTAATAAAGTTTGATGCAGGATATATTTTCTGCTGCATTAGCCGGCCAGGGAATTATCCCCAGCACGATACCTGCGGCTGATTGAATTTAGGTGAGACATAGATAGCTTTCTCCGGGCAGTCCAGCTCGCAGGAATAACAGGTCATGCAGTCTTCGGCATATGTGATCAAGGCCTTGGAGCCGCATGCCATGCAGCGTTGCGCCTCCTGCAGCGCCGCCTCCTCGTTCAATGTGGTCTTTATTTCTTTAAAACTCAGCCTTCTTTCTAGGGGTGGCAGCAGTACAGTCGTATGCCTTGGCATTTTTTGAACCCCTTCGCGTGGCGGTTTTTTAACTTTCGCCACTTCTTTTTGCACATGGTTACGTGGATCTTTGCCACGTAAATAATAATGCATGGACCTGTCCGCCTTTTTGCCTCCTGCAATGGCCTCCACCACGGATCCCGGGCCGGATACAATAACCCCCGTAGCGAATACTCCCGGCAGGCTGGTTTCCAAAGTCTCAGGGTCAGCTAGGATAGTGTCCTGACCGGTATCAATGCCCGGCGGCAGCAGCGTTAAATCTGCGTTTTCTCCTATGGCAAAAACTACCATGTCTGTTTCTATCAACCTGGTCATACCTGCATCGAAGCAGGGACTGAACTTGCCCTCAGCATCAAATACTGAGGTACAGCGTACCAGTTCAATTCCCTGCAGCTGTTCAGCTGTTGGTTTTTTATTGCTTCCGTA
>CAZTHJ010000236.1:1490-2417 GCA_964613565.1 uncultured Dehalococcoidales bacterium
CTGAAGTTTCCCGTTTTTGCCGGCAAGCCTTTGCGGACCCCAGGCATTATTGATGATTATTCCTTCATCAAGCGCGATCTGCTGCACCTCTTTGTGAGCCGGCATCTCTTCCCTGCTTTCCAGGCAGAACATCTGCACCTCTTCCGCTCCCAGTCTCACACAGGTCAGGGCTACATCCATGGCTACATTGCCGCCGCCAATCACTGTGACGCGGCTCTCTACGCTGACCTCCCTTTTTGCATTTACCTTTCTCAAAAAATCCAGGCCCCAGTGTACTTGCGGCAGGTCTGCACCCTGCATATCCAGCTTCCTGCTTAACTGGGCGCCGATTGCCAGCAGTACAGCTCCGTAGCCCTGCTGTTTTAGCTCGTCAAGGGAAATATCTTTTCCTGCAGTTATTCCTGTTCGGATTTCCACGCCGAGGTCTTCAATATATTTAATCTGCTTATGGAGAATGTCCCGCGGCAAACGGTATTCAGGGATGCCGTATCTGAGCATACCTCCCGGCACAGCTTCAGCCTCGAAGATGGTTACGGGATACCCCATTTTAACCAGGTCATAGGCGGCCGCCAGCCCGGCCGGCCCGGCGCCGATAATCGCCGCTTTTTGTGTATTTACTGCGGGCACCGGCTCCGGCTTTTCCTCATATAGCCAGTAATCTGCAAGGTATCGCTCAAGGGCATTAATGTTCAAGGCTTGGTCTACATCTTTGCGGGCACATTCCTCTTCACAGGGATGAAAACAGACATGACCCGTAACGGCGGGGAGCGGCAGTGCCTGCCGCAATATTTCCATGGCCTGGTCCAGCCTGCCTCGCTTCATTAGGTTAAGGTAGCAGCGCATATTGACGCCTGCAGGGCAGGCTGCTCTGCAGGGAGTGATTTCCTCCTCATCTTCTGATGGCAGATGCAGACGTATGACATCCAT
>CAZTHJ010000237.1:0-2408 GCA_964613565.1 uncultured Dehalococcoidales bacterium
GCGGTGAAGACAATAAGTATATTGTGGATAAATTTGAAATCGATACCGGCCGCTGCATGTTCTGCGGCCTGTGCGTGGAGTCCTGCCCCTACTATGCCCTGGCCATGGGCATGAGCTATGAACGCTCACAGTACCGGCGCAATGATCTGGTGCTGGACAAGGAAGCGCTGGCATTGTCTGAAAACAGGCAGCCCAGCGGCTATGATCGCCCTGAGATAGAGAAGACGCTGCCCAGGCAGTCACTACTCATCTACGGTGATAAGAAAAAAGAGGAGGGCGGGCAGAAATTGAAGTTGCTGCCGAGAAGCTCAAAGAGGAGCTGGCGTGGTATTTGATATCGTTTTCTGGATACTGGCCATATTCACCGTGGCCGCCGCACTGGGAGTGGTCCTGCTGCGCGATGTCTTCCGCGCCGCCATGTCGCTGATACTGCTCTTCCTCGTCATTGCCGGGATTTATCTTACCCTGAGCGCAGACTTCCTCGCCCTGGTGCAGATACTGGTGTATGTGGGCGCTATTTCCATATTGCTCATCGTCGGCATCATGCTCACCCGTGACGTCGCGCGGGGCAATCCCACGGGAAGGCTGCGCCTGCCCGCCATCATCGTAGGTGTTCTGCTGCTGGGTGCGCTGGCATGGACCATTCTGGGCACCGCCTGGAATCCCAGCCTGTTGCCGCCGCGCGAGCCTACCACAGCCTTCCTCGGGCAGAGGCTGTTCGGCCCGGGCGGATATTTATTACAGGTGCAGATCGTGGCCATTATGCTGCTCACCGCCATGCTGGGAGCAATCGTGCTGCTGAGGGAGAAATAAGGCTATGACAGTGGGCCTGGAACATTATCTGATCCTCTCCGCCGTGCTTTTCAGCATCGGTTTTGCCGGCGTGGTCTCCAAGCGCAATGCCGTGGTGATCTTGATGTGCCTTGAGATTATGTTAAATGCAGTCAATATTGCGCTGGTGGCCTTTTCCAGATACATGACGCCCACGGAACTTACCGGGCAGCTGTTTGCCATCTTCGTCATGGCTGTAGCCGCCGCGGAAGCAGCTGTGGGCATTGCCATCATCATAGCCATCTACCGCAACCGCGAGACCATCAACGTTGATAAATTTAATCTGTTCAAATGGTAAAAAGAGATGTGGGTTAAAGTAAAAGATGCACCCAGCCTGATGCTGGCCGAGATGTGGAAGGAGTTCTTCGAGGCCGAGGGCATCCCTGCCCGGGTACTGCCCGATCCGCAGAAGCCGGGCACGCGGGAGCTCAGCGGCTATAACATCTATGTATCTGAGGAAAAAGTACATGTGGTCGAGGAGGTCTTAAGGAAGCTTTGATGCCGAACTTCGTGCCCTGGCTGATCTTTCTCATGCCGGTGCTCTCACTGGTGCTGATCGCCTTTGTGATGCGGCCTTTCTTTAAAGCCTATCCGAAGTTATGTGGTTATATTACCATCGGCGCTATCGGCATTTCCTGCGCCATTTCCATATGGGTGCTGCTGGCAGTGATGCAAAGCCCGCATCACCTGCTGGAGATGCCAAGCTTCCACTGGCTTACCGTCGGCAGCATGGATATCAGCGTAGGACTGCTGCTGGACCCGCTCACCGCCGTGATGGTGGTAGTGGTCACCTTCGTCTCACTCATGGTGCAGATCTACTCCCAGGGCTATATGCAGGGCGACCCCGGCTATCACCGCTACTATGCCTTTATGTCGCTGTTCACCGCCTGCATGCTGGGGCTGGTCATGGTTAACAATATTTTCCTTATGTTCTTCTTCTGGGAAGGCGTGGGGCTGGGCTCCTACCTGCTCATCGGATTCTGGTTCCACCGGCCATCGGCTGCCAATGCCGCCAAGAAGGCTTTCATCGTCACCCGTCTGGGCGACTTCGGCTTCCTCGCTGCCATCCTGCTGCTCTTTCAGCAGACCGGCACCTTCAACACCGGCGAACTGCATGCGCTGGCCGTTTCGGGAGTGCTGGCAGGAAGCACCCTCACCTGGATCGCCATCGGCATCTTCGCCGGTGCGGTGGGCAAGTCGGCGCAGTTCCCCCTGCATGTGTGGCTGCCGGATGCCATGGAAGGCCCCACACCGGTCAGCGCCCTCATCCATGCAGCCACCATGGTAGCTGCCGGCGTATTCCTCGTGGCGCGCTTTTTCCCCCTCTTTGAGCATTCGGAGGCGGCCATTACCACCGTAGCCATCATCGGCGCAGTTACAGCCATTTTTGCCGCCAGCATGGGGCTGGTGGCAAATGACATCAAGCGCGTGCTGGCTTATTCCACCATCAGCCAGCTCGGCTATATGATGCTGGGACTGGGCGTGGGCGGAGTGGCCATCGGCATTTTCCATCTGTTCAACCATGCCTTCTTCAAGGCCCTGCTCTTCCTCGGCTCGGGCAGCGTAAATCACGGCAC
>CAZTHJ010000238.1:0-2392 GCA_964613565.1 uncultured Dehalococcoidales bacterium
GGGCTGATAGAGCTATCCGGCTATGATGGAGAGGCAGGGTTTCCGCACTCCACCTATGTCGCCCTGACAGAGAACCTCCCCGCCGCAGGTTTTACAGACGCGACGGACATCATCACCGAGGCCAGGATAATTAAAAGCCCGGCCGAGATCAGATGCCTCGAGCTGGGATGCCAAGCCGGGGAAAAGGCAATTCAGTCAGTAGTGGAAACCGCCAGGCCCGGCGTCAAAGATTACGAGGTACGGGCCAGGTTTCTGGATACTCTCTTCAGAGAGGGCTGCGATATCAGTTCAATGATCCTTTTCCATACCGGCAACGAGCATATACACGGCGGCAGCAGCGGCATGATCTGGTCGGCAAACCCGAGAGTCATGGAGAGTGGGGACCAGATTCATACCGAGTTCGATGCCAGCTTCATGGGATATATTGCCCAGTTTAATCAGCCCTTTTCACTGGGTAAGCCCGACCAGGAATGGATGGATATCTACAATACTGCTATAGATTCTGTCAACGGGGCTCTGAAGATTTTAAAACCCGGAATTACCGTAGGAGAGCTGAACGATGCCTTCCTACCTCCTATCATGAAGGCCGGGTACCGGCAGCAGACCCCTAATTTCCACGGTATCGGCCTGGCTATAGAAGAACCCTTAAGCGGCTTCCCCGCTCAGCCTGAATATAAAGCGAAAAGAGACCGCGTACTGGAACCGAACATGGTTATTGAATTCGAACCTTCGGTGATTACACAGGACTTCAGGAGGGGGACTACTATCGGCAGCCCGATACTGATAACTGAGACCGGATGCAGATTTCTCAGCAAGGGCTGGAAACCCGAGGTCAAAATAGTTTAGTACGTGGTCTATGCTACTCGGGGCATTTATATAACTGTGCTGCACAGGCAATAGAATTAAGGAGTATCAGCTCTTCAGCTCAAATAGAGTCCTGATATTCTCTCCAAGTATATTCCGCCTGTCATTTTCGCCAATATCGACTTTTTTGACGTCCTCGATAAAGCCCTTGATATCCTGTGCCTCCAGCATCTCAAAGCCGTAGTCCGTGCCGAAGCACAGGCGCTCGGGCCTGACCGTTAACAGCGTTGCCTGCGTGATGGGCATCCAACCCTGGAAGCCTGAGGTGTCAAAATACAGCTTATCGAACAAAGCCCCGAATAATTTGTCCAGGCCCAGCTGCTTCCGTATGCGAGGCGTTTTGGGCAGCCATTTGAGATTTTCCGGCATTTTAAAGTCCTCCGGGACGAACTGTGCCATCATGCGGCCCTGCCAGGTGGGCAATGCCCCGCCATGATGCGGCATGAGGAATTTCAATTCGGGGAACCTGTTGAAGACGCCAAACATAACTTCAATGCAGGCCCGCGTATTTTCCCATTCCGTGGTTGCCGCCCCCAGGATACGTGCTTTCAAATTCCCACCCGGCACAAACTTTATAAAGGTTGGATGAATAACTATGGGGACCTGCAATTGGCTGACCTTTTCATACAGGGGAAAAAGCTCTTCAGAGTCAAGGGTCACCTTTTCGCTATAGCTTTCCAGTGCCACCCCCTTAAGCCCCAGTTCGTAAACGCTACGCTCAAGTTCATATATTGACTCAGCGCTGCCACCGCCGTCCAGCGGTAAATGGGCCAGCGGGATAAAACGTCCCGGGTATTCCCTTGCTATCCTGGCATTGCCGTTATTCATGGCCTTGCAGAAGTCCAGCCCCAGATAATTCAGCGATGCCATGTGCAGCACGGCCATGTCTATGCCGGCCTCATCCATGACTCGCAGCTTGGCTTCAATATCCATACTCTTAACAAAGGGCGCGACATTGGGAGCAGTAGTATTCGTCAGGTCTGTTGGCCCTCCCCTCGACTTCTGCACGGCTTCCTGAGGGATATACTGGTTATGCGAATCAACAATAAACCATTTTGACGACATTTTTACCTCCGGAATTTGATGGTATTTTCAGGACTAATAATGTAGCATACCCGTTTATGAGGGTTTTGACAACAGGCTACGGATAATTCAGCGTCATTATATTGACAGCAGCTTCTGGCTGTATTATATTAGCTGCTAGGTAATTAGCTATAAATTCCGCATCAATATTCTAATTATTCTGTGGAGGTAAGAAAATGAGAGTTCTCGGTTTAGCCTGCGGCAGGAAAATGCAGAATTCAGAGATCCTGGTCAAGGAAGCGCTCATGGGTGCTGAGGAGATGGGCGTTGAGGTAGAGTTCATCAATATGCTTTCCCTGGAGATCAAGCCCTGCCTTTTCTGCAAGGTCTGCAAAGTCCAGACAGAAGGCAAGTGCGTAATTAAGGACGATGGGCAATTTCTCTACGACAGGATCATGGAATGTGACGCGCTGATACTGGGCGCTCCGGTATATTCTCTCACTCC
>CAZTHJ010000239.1:0-2392 GCA_964613565.1 uncultured Dehalococcoidales bacterium
CAGTTGGGCGCATTCAGCACCTTGGCAAAATATTCCGGATAACCGTTTTTCCACCAGCCGACCTTGGTTTTATCAGGGTAATATACCCCCCCGATATAATTTCCAGGCAGGGTATCACCACTATAGTGTTCTTCAAAATTCCCCCTCTGCCCCATTCTCCCGTTGCCAATGCTGAACAGGCTTTCAGAAATCCGGTTATTCACGGGATCAAATGTATCCTCTATGATATTCCATGGATCTAATTTCAGATACCTGATCATAATCGCTGTTTTAAAGATTCAATACGCCATCGGTTTTTTCTCGTCCGCATCTTTTACAAAAAGTACCATCAAAGCTGCGATAATCATTGAACAACCACCGAGTATCAGGGTATAGACCGCTTCCCCTGAAAAAAGAGTTTTTGCAAAAAAACCCAGCAGGCTGGCAGCCATAATCTGGGGGATGACTATAAAAAAATTAAAAATACCCATATAAGTGCCCATTTTATTTGCAGGGAGCGATCCGGTCAGTATGGCATAAGGCATCGACAATATGCTTGCCCATGCCAGCCCTACACCGAGCATTGAAATGATCAGCAGGTATTTATTATAGATAAAGAAAACCGATATCAGTCCCAGGCCTCCGGCGATGAGGGAGATCATGTGGGTTATCCTCCTGTTTGTATACCTGGCAATCACCGGTAACAGGAATGCCACCAAGGCTGCAAAGCCATTATATATAGCGAACATCACTCCCACCCAGTTGGCTCCTTCATTATACAGTACGCTTGTAGTATCGCTGGTGCCAAACACGTGACTGGTGATGGCAGCCGTGGTATAAATCCACATGGCGAAAAGAGCAAACCAGGAGAAGAATTGCACTACAGCAAGCTGTCCCATTGTTTTTGGCATCCTGAGAAGGTCGTTGATGACTACCACAATCCCGCTTTTCTTTTTGCCCTTCCAGATCAGGCTTCCGACGATCAGCAAGATCAGGCCAAAGGTCACAGAACCTATCCCCAGAATATACAATTCGGCTTCCCATCCCTGCCAGTAAATGACAGCTGTGAGCACCAGCCCACCCAGTATCCACCATATACAGAGTCTGAGAAACTTCTGGTGGGGAAGGATCTCTGAACCGTTTTCTTTAACGGGAGGGGTTGTGCCAGCTTCTTTTTCCGCCTCTGCAAAAGCCTTTATCTGTTCAGGGCTGTATTCAACGGTGCTGCACACTGTCCAGAGAACGGCTCCGAAAAATGCTATGGCTCCGAGGTAAAAGGATAGCTTGACCGACATTGGTATCATCCCCTCAGGAGCAGTATTGGGCACATCGAATACTTCTGTCATCACATAAGGTAATGCAGACGCGATCACTGCTCCTGTACCGATAAAAAAACTCTGCATGGCAAATCCTTTAGTCCGCTGGTCAGGACTGAGCATGTCTCCTACGAAAGCACGGAAAGGTTCCATTGAGACATTTATGGATGCATCCATGATCCACAGCATGCCTGCCGCCACCCAGAGAATGGGCGAATTGGGCATAACCAGCAGGGCAAGGGATGCCAGTATAGCGCCGGTAAGAAAATAAGGGCGCCTCCTGCCAAGCCTGTTCCAGGTATTATCACTCATGTGTCCGATAATGGGCTGAATGATCAGTCCGGTTACCGGGGCTGCAATCCAGAGAATAGGTATGTTCTCCATGCTGGCACCCAGGGTCTCAAATATCCTGCTTACATTTGCATTCTGTAAGGCAAAGCCAAACTGGATGCCTAAAAATCCGAAACTCATATTCCATATCTGCCAGAACCTGAGCCTGGGTTTTGTTTTTAATAAATTCATGACAGTTGGTTGAATGGTTGATAAACTGAGCGGTATATCAAATTTAATCAGATTTATCTCTTGTCAAATAACCATAAAACATTAATACATAAGAAGATTGCACTATAAAAGGCTAAAAAAGCATTCCAGATGCCATCTCAAACGTTTGCGCTGGAAAAGTGCCATATTCATGTTATTTTGCCCATAAAAAAGGGATACTTGCAGAATTATGAAAATAACACTAAATTCTGCAGTAATTCACACAGTTAAATATATTATCTTTATACATAGCCGCGCCGTTGGCGCGGCTATGTATAAACCTTGTCATCAATACCTTAGCCTCTGAGAGCACAACATATGGAATTAAATAATTTCCGTTAGATGAACAAAATCTCAACCATACTGATTCTACTGGTACCGTTCATAAGTCCTGCACAGTTTGTGCCAACGGAATATAACATGGAAGTCAACCTGGAAGACCTGCAGATCTATCTGCATAGCCAGGAAAGATTATCCGGGCACCCGGGACTGGAGTTAAAAGGCACTCCCTTTCTCTTTGATGATTTCAGGCCGGCAGATATTTATTTTACTAACAA
>CAZTHJ010000240.1:0-982 GCA_964613565.1 uncultured Dehalococcoidales bacterium
CTTTTCCTACGAGGGCATCATGCACCACGGGGCATGGCTGGGCAGTCAGATGGCCAGGCAGAACAGGGAAAAGGATAAGCTTGAGGCACTGATCAAGCCCTTTGCCTCATATGGTAAGATAGTAAAACCCCGCTAATATCGCGGCAAATAACTAAAAGGGAGGAAATAATGTTTGAAAAAATACTGGTTTGCCTGGACGGATCCGAACTCGCAGAGCAGATTCTGCCATATGTGGAGGCGCAGGCCCTGCAATTTGTTAGCTCGGTTACGCTTATTCAGGTCATTTCGATCTCCAGCGCCACAATTATGGGTGCCGGCACAACTCCCCCTCCTGTCGATATAATAACAGAACAGCTTCAATACGCAGAAAAGGAGGCCAGGGAGTACCTGCAGAAAATTGCTCAGTCGCTGGAAATGAAAGGAATCAAAAGCGAAATAGCCATTCCCCAGGGCATCAATACTGGAGAGGATATT
This sequence comes from uncultured Dehalococcoidales bacterium, assembly GCA_964613565.1. Classification (GTDB taxonomy): domain Bacteria; phylum Chloroflexota; class Dehalococcoidia; order GIF9; family UBA5629; genus CAZTHJ01. The sequence continues at coordinate 475 of CAZTHJ010000240.1, forward strand.
ATTGAGTATGCCAAAAACAACGGCATCAGTCTTATTGCTATTGCGACACATGGTCGCAGCGGCTTTGGCCGCGCTGTATTCGGCAGTATTGCAGACTACATCCTGCGCAATACATCACTTCCCCTCCTTGTCATCAAACCCTATTAGAATATCGTTTATCAGCTGTAAATAGAATATTATACAAAACGGACACAAGGCCACCTCTGCGGTCGATTTTTATCTGATGTGTGCTATAATCGCCAATTAAAATAATAGTACAATAAACATACTGTAATGCCTGAAGAAATACTGCCGCACCTGTACAGACTGCAAATCCCCCTGCCCAGAAGCCCATTGAAAGCGCTTAACTCATATTTGATAAGGGATGGGGAGCGTTCCCTGCTGATCGATACCGGCATGCAGGCAGATGTATGCAGACGCGAAATGCTGTCCCAACTGCACAATCTGGACGTGAATTTGCAGAAGACTGACTTTTTTATCACGCATATGCACGCAGACCATCTGGGCC
>CAZTHJ010000240.1:992-2383 GCA_964613565.1 uncultured Dehalococcoidales bacterium
GCTGACAGAGCTTGCCGGCCCTGCATCGAAAGTCTATTTCAACGCGCCAGAGGCCGCCATGATTGGCTGCGGGCAGGAGGAGAGGGCAAAACGCTGGCAGTGGGTACATTCCTACTGCCTGGCCAATGGCTTTCCCGAGTTGGAGCTTAAACGTGCCCTTGAGGGGCATATGGGCTATCAGCTGCAAATAGGGCAACTCCCCGCTTTTAATATTTTAAAGGAAGGCGATACCTTACAGGCAGGGGACTATTCATTCACATGCATTGAAACGCCAGGGCACTCTCCAGGACATCTTTGCCTCTACGAGGCAGACAAAAAACTGCTCATCTGCGGAGACCATATCCTTTTCGATATTACTCCCAACATTACGTTCTGGCCAGAGATAAGAAATTCGCTGGGCGACTATCTGGCAAGCCTGGACAAGGTCTACGGCCTGGAGGTAAATCTAACGCTGCCCGGTCACCGTAATTCAGGAAATAATCACAGGAAACGCATCAGGGAATTACGTCAACATCACCAGGCAAGGCTAGGCGATATCCTCGATTCCCTGCGGGATGGAGAGAAAACTGCCTATGAAATAGCACCGCACGTTACCTGGGATATACAGGCAAAATCATGGGAGGAATTCCCCGCCCCGCAGAAATGGTTTGCCGTTGGCGAAACCATCGCCCACCTGCACTATCTCGAGGTAGAGCATAAGGTGCGCCGCAATATCAGGGAAAACAGCATATTGTTCGCGCTGGCATGAAAGTGCTGTTTTCTCCTGCAGCGTAAACGCCATGCACAACTCCTGGTTTGCGGCTTCAATATATGATTTAGTTAGAGGAAATGATAACAGACAGCATAACCAGGACTATCAGAAGAATCCTGGTCGGCAGGCAGCAGAAGTTCATCTTCACCAGAAGGGAAGATATAGCCATCCCTGCGCTTGGCAGCATCGGTATGTATATCCATATCCCCTTCTGTAAAAGCGTGTGCCCTTACTGCCCTTATAATCGTATCAAGTATGACGAAAGCCTAGTACAACCTTACGTTGAGGCGCTGCTGAGTGAGATTGAGCAATACTCTTTAAGGCTGGGGAAAATTGAAATTTCGTCCATTTATATCGGTGGCGGCACACCAACGACTTTAGCCCACCAATTGGGAACCGTAATACAAAATATCAGGGACAAATTCGAGGTCACGGGCGATATCTGCATCGAAACGAACCCGGGCGGCCTGGACTGGAATATTCTCTGCACCTTAAAGGAAAGCGGAGTGACTTTAATCAGTATCGGCGTGCAGAGCTTCAACCGCGACTGCCTTAAAGCCCTGGGCAGAAACTACAGCTCAAATCAAGCTCTTTCAGCAGTTAAGCTGGCCTTATCTTCAAACTTCAAATCGGTAACCAT
>CAZTHJ010000241.1:0-2369 GCA_964613565.1 uncultured Dehalococcoidales bacterium
CCAGGCCGGAAAGGAAGAAGAGAGGAGGCAGGGCGGCCGTATTCCACAGCGGAATGCTCTTAATGACGCCCAGCAGCATGCCGGGATAGAGCGGCACAATGATCGCCAATACAGCGCTTATGATGCCGATAATTAAGCCAGAACCAGATGCCTGGTTCCAGGGCAGCCATTGAAACAAGCTGAAAGCAGGCAGGGCATATAGCAGCCCCAGGATGGGCATAATAGTGAAAAACAGTTGCTATTTTGACCCGTTTTTAAAATAACAATACCAATGAATATACTGAATCCTATGTGCCTTTGTTAGACCTCTATGGCGTTGATAATCTGTCTTGAGTCGTGAATGGAAACCCTCCAATGCATTGGTGGTTGAGTGTACATTCTTGCTAGTGAGATAGTGAAACATGTCAGGTAATGCATTGTTGATTAGTACCATCGTACGACGTAGGTCTTTGTACGCAACTTCCGTACGTGGCAGGGATAGGACAAATTCCTCGTATTTATAGACCCAATTAAGATATACCTGAATGAATGTATCCCGTTCTCGAAGAGTCTTGATGCTGCTGAGCTTTGAAAGGATAGCACGCAATTCTTTTCCTGCATCAGTTTTTGGATATGTTCTAAGCCAGCGCATACCTTCATGTTGCAGGTGGTACAAGCACCGCTGTAGTTTTACATCTGGCCACACTAGCTTCATAGTGCGGGTGATGCATTGTTCACCGTCCGTAGTTATAAACACTGGATTCAATCCCTGGCATTTCAAGCTTGTGAACCATTTATATGCATCCTTGAATCCCTCTTTCTGTACGTAGATATGTGCAATAATCCTTTGATCTGTTGCATCCATGAGATTAAGAAGGCATCCATCTTTGTGAAAATAGGTAGCATCATAAATCACATACTGGATCTTTGTGTAATCAAAGTGCTCCTTTGGTGCTTTCTCAAGCCAGTAATTCCTTATAACATTGAGTTTCGATGCACTGTAGCCAGATAGTATACAAAGCAGCCTGATGGAACAATTCTCAGTAATCCATAGCCTGAACCAGTGCTGACGCCGAGCAATACTATTATGTTTTGCTTTCCAGATAAATGTCCGGTGACACTGTAAGCATTGAAATCGTTGTTTATGAAGGGCATCTGTTCCATAATGTTTTACGGCAGGTGATCCGCATTTAGGGCATCTTTTTTATGCATATTAATTACCTCAATCATTGAACCAGTTGAATGATTAACACTTAAATTACCATATATTACATGAAAAATACGTTCATAAACATGCTGATGACAAAGTGCTGCAGCAACTTTTTCTAACATTTATGCCCGCAATGACGTTTAGATTATTTATAGGGTGGGTAAAACCAGTCCCAGGGATGGCCGCAGCGGGGGTCTACCCTGTTGCCGTTTATCTCAACGGGTTTAATGAGCGGGTCATTCCAGGGAATGCGCTCCTCGTCGGGGTTTTTATAGTCATAAAGGCGGGTGGTGAAATAGACCATCAGTGACGGCTCATCGGCTATGGCCCTGAAGCCGTGGTAATAGCGTCCCTCCACACGCAGCAGTACAGGGCGCGTGCCGCTGGCGATAATTTCCACCATCTTACTCGACTTTTCATCATAGGCACAGATCTTGGAAGCGCCTTTCAAGACAAGGAAATAATCAACCTGGCCGCGTAAGTGGCGGTGCCAGGCACGTATAACACCGGGGTAGGTGAAGCTGAGGTTGGCCTGCACAATGTCATCGGGCAGAAAATCACCCCAATCCCTGCGCATGGCCTCGGCAAAAAAGCCGCGCTCATCAGGGATGAGATTGAGCTCATATGTCCTGACGCCTTGCAGAGGATATTCCTTTTGCATGTCCCCTCCTTAAGCTGTGCTGAATAATCCTATAGCTCCACCCTGGCATCGTCACCGATAAAAAGCCTGACAGCCTTGAAATCATTTTTGCGGCATTTTACCTCGGTATTCTTGCCGATAACGCTGTCCTCCAGCCGCTCAATGTCACTGATAAGCACATGTTCCATGATGACGGAATGCTGTATGTTGGAGCCACTGACCTCCGCGCCGTCAGAAATGCTGGTAAAGGGGCCGATGAAAGAGTCTTTGATGAGGCAGTTGCGCCCCAGGCAGACCGGCCCGCGGATGGTGCTGTTGTGTATCTTACTGCCTTCTCCGATGTCCACTCTGCCCACGAGATGACTTGAAGAATCTATATCGCAGCGGATATTTCTCTGCATGAACTGGTCCAGCACAATTCTGTTGGCCTCCAGCAGGTCATCCTTCTTGCCCGTATCCAGCCACCATCCCTTGAGTATATGGCTGTGAATTTTCTTTCCCATGTCCAGCAGTTTCTGAATGGCATCGGTGATCTCCAGC
>CAZTHJ010000242.1:0-2366 GCA_964613565.1 uncultured Dehalococcoidales bacterium
GCAGCTTGCCCAAAGCCAGCATAACTTTTACCGCCCCCCAGGCACAGGGCATTTTATTATTTGCGCCACAGGCAAAGTTCGGGCCGCATTTACCTGCATAGTAACGCAGCGCAGCATCCTTTTCTGTCATCGGTGCTATCCCCTGGCCGATGACGCTCCTCGCCATCCACTCAAAGGCCTTGTCTAAGCGGGAGTCCTTACAGCCCAAGTCCAACAGGGAGGCACACAGATTGCCCTGTAAACAGTCTACTGTTCCAGAAGGCAGTCCATTTACCGAGAATTGACCGCCGATTGTCAAAGTGCGCCCTAAAACGTAAGAGCAGGCGGCAGCTATTCTTTTATCCACCTCAATGGATGCCCCTAATTGAGATAATAATATGATTGACCACACTGTTCCGGTATATTTGGGGTAATATCCGGCTCCCGGCTTTTCCCAGTACCCGTCTCCCTTCATATTTGCCAGGACCTGCGCAATGGGGCCTTCGACATGGGCTTTCTTTCTTATGTCCCCTAATTCCCTGTCAGCGGAACTAATGAGGTCACGAAGCGCAAGATATTTTACGCCGATGTCATCCGGTTCCAGCAACCAGTCAATCCGGTTTTTCCCCTGCTGTCTGTTCACACTACTATGTTAACTCTGCGTGCCCATTATCTTCAAGGATAGATTGGAAAGTCGGATAATCAGGTCTAAAACGCCCCGGAGAGTTCTGTGAATTGAATTATCAGCTCCAGCAAGACCTCTTTTTTCTAATTCTCCGAGGGATGCTCAGGTCTTGTGAAGCTTGTGGAGCATGGGAAATATGAGGAGAGGTATTAATATTAGAGAGTCAGTTTGGCAATAAAATACACGGCAAACACCGTTATGCCCGTGGTGACCACAAAGCTCATAATTTCAAAGAGTACTTTTTTCATGCTGCTCCTCTAATATCTCCGTTCACCTTTAATATATGATTTCTGACGTTTAATATCATCGCCGGAAAGTACTGTTTTGCATTAGTACTTTGGTCTTGCTGTACAGGTAAATGCGTATCTACCATCGAATACTAAAACGAAGATTTGATGAAAAAGTTTATGATGATTTGTGCAGTTTTTGTGGCAGGGAACAGCCTCAGCCTTTATTTTTGAGAGACACAAAAGAGAAGAATGCTGCTATCCAATAGGGGCTATGACGAATTAGAATTCAGGCCTTAATTCGCATAACTGTGCCGCTCTGTGCAGTCAGGGAGTTCTTTAGATTATCTTCATGGCTGCCAGGAAGCCTTCGCTGACTGCCTCATAGACCTTTGCCCCGCGGACGCAGTCGCCTACTTCAAAAACGGCTGCCCTTCCGGCAGCGGCGCGCAGGCGTTCGGTTTCAGCCCTGCGGGCGTTCATACCCAGTGAATAGACTATGGTGTCGCCCTTGATCTCTTCCATTTTCCCTGAAGCGCTTTCTGCTTTGACGCCCTGAGGTATGAATTCGATGCATTTCATACCGGTTTTGGCAGTGATTTTATCTCTTTTTTCTATCTCGCGTATGGTGGCGGTGAGGGCCATGGCATAGGCTTCCGTGGCCAGCCTGTCCAGCATCTCAACAATGGTAACCTGATGCCCTTTGGCCGACAGGTCCAATGCAGTCTCGCATCCTGCCAGGCCACCGCCCACCATGACTATCGCCTTTCTCAGATTGCAGACAGGCTTGTATACATCCAGAACATGCATGGCAGTTTCAATGCCGGGGATGGGAGGTACGGTGGGAGAGGCGCCTATGGCCAGGATCACGGCATCCGCATTAAATCCTGCCACAAACTCGGGGGTGGCTGTAGTGTTAAGCAGCACTTTGATATCCCTGCGCTCCACCTCTCGCACAAGCAAATCCTTGAAGTTTTTCAGGTCAACCTTGTGTACGTCCGTATCGGTGAAATACAAGACTCCGCCCAGGGAGCTATCTTTTTCCACCAGCGTTACCCTGTGGCCGCGGTCGCAGGCAGTGATGGCAGCCTGCATGCCGCCGGGCCCGCCGCCAACCACCAGCACCTTGCGAGATCCTTTAGGTTTGGGCATGGTCTCCATCTCAACTTCCCTGTTAGCCGTGGGATTGATGGTGCAGTATTCCACACCATCCAGCAACTGGCCCATGGTAACATGCGGCCCGAAGCTGACCCTCATCTTATCGCCGGGAATCTCTGGCATGCCGGGATAACAGTGATAGCAGCGCAGGCAGCGCCTGATCTGATCTCCCCTGCCGCTGCCGGCTTTAGAGGCAAACTCTGGGTCGGCTATCATCTGCCTGCCCAGGGAGACAAAGTCCACCCTGCCCTCGGAGATGATGCTTTCGGCAAATTCCGGGCTGTTGATGCCGCCTACCACGGTCACAGGAATTTTTG
>CAZTHJ010000243.1:0-2358 GCA_964613565.1 uncultured Dehalococcoidales bacterium
TCCAGAACTATCTCGCTCGTTGAGAGAGGACCAAAGAAACCGAACAAAACCAGCAAACCTGCAGCCAGATAGGGTATGATTGCAATGAGACCCCAGCCTGATAACCACCGGGGAATGAGGTTTGTCTGATACAATACATAGTAAAAAATCAGGGCACCCAGACAAAAGACGATTGTCTGAACAGGACCAATCAAATCATGTCCTTTTAGTAATACAGCGCCCAGGGTTTGAAAATACGAAGCATCCGGAGTTCCTGCTTTCACATATTCCTGACTTAAGGGTATCAGGAACAGCCAGGAAATTGCCAGAACAATATACATAACGGTCTCAAGCGCTCCCCTGAAAACAACATACCCGAGAGCCAGGGCTTCATTATATTTTTTTAGGAGAGGAAACATCATAACGGGAACCATAGCGAGGGCAAAGCCCATAATTAACACAAAGAGGGCTCCTGCTATGATCTGAATTTCATGGGTAGAAACGTTAACAAGAAAATCTGAACCACCAAGAACAGGTCCTGTTAAAACATGACTGAGCATGCCTGCAATCGTCCCGATAATATACAATACTCCTACGAGGGTTGCGGTCTTTCTGAATGTTTCATTAGTTTTCATTTCAATTCATCCTCATTTTCTTTAATGTACTCATTTTACCTCGTTGATACCCGTCCTGATAGACAGGGAGGCAATTGCAGACTGGTTGAATCCTTTCACGATCAACCATACCGCCAGAACCATCTCCTGCAGGCCTATGGGGAGATTTAAGACAATGTGGATCGTCGACATTGGACTGATGAGACCCGACATGACCGACACGCTTGAAACCATACACAACACAGCTCCGGCAAGACCCCAGCCCGACAGCCATCGGGGAATGAGTTCTGTCTGATAAAAAATAAAATAATACATCAGGGAACCGAGACCAAATGCGGTGGGTGCTACCCCAAAGCCCACCCATTCACGCCCTGCCAGTAATAACGTTCCCAGGACCTGATAACCGGAGGCATATGGCGTTCCGGCCTGAACAAAATCCTGGCTTAATGTCAGGAGCAACACCAGACCGAGGATACCAATGATATAGCACACTCCCTCAATAAGCCTGAAACCAACTGCCCCAAGAGCCAGGCCTTCACTATAGTTCTTCAAAACCGGATACAGCGAAATTGCAATACTGGCAGATGTGACAGCAGCAATGAACATCAGGAGCGCTCCTGACGTTACCTGGTTTCCATTCGCTGAAATTTCACCAAGATAATCTGGAGAATGAACAGATGTTAAAAACAGATTACTGAGTATGCTTGCGAAGGTCGCAATGATGAGTAATGTACCTGCAATGATTGCGGTCTTTCTGTTGGTGTCACAGGTTGTCAATCCAGTTCCTCCTCCTTTGCTGGATCTTGTTTTGATACGGTGATAGTATTTTCATTCTGCATCTCCTTTCCAAAGTGTCTTCGTGAAAAACCGGCCGTGAGTATGGCCTGATCAGCTCCTGCAACTCCTGCGGTTTTTTGTTGTGACACATCTGTCGTAGATGTGAATTACAAGGTAAATAAAATACAGGAACCCTGCTATTCTTGTGGTCTTACTGATTGAATTCATTTTTGTTTCCTTTGAACTGGGAATGCCCGTGTTCATTGTAGAGATAGCCAATAACTATTCCAAGAAGGAGAAACCTCGCTCCATTAAACAGTACGCCGATGAGGAAGTAATACAACGCAGCAGAAGAATTACTCATCACCAGAAAACTTTGAGGAACATCGATCAGGATTACGGCAATTATCAGGGCGATGAAGCTTAGTATCCCGGATTTCAGCATTGGATTCTTTGATGGAATCTTATCAAAATAACGAAGCAGGAACCAGCTGACACCGTATCCGATAATCATACCCATAGGCAAAGAGACAACCCAGACCGTCTGAATGCTCCAGTCTGAATAGGCAGCTCTATACTCCGCAGCGATGGGAAGCAGGGAAGTTGCGATGCTCGTTGCCCAGAATACCATTCCTCCCCCGATAGTCAGTTTGAACAGCTTCTTTGAGAGGATGGTCGGGCCTTCTTTGGGTGTCATTTAAATTTCTCTTAATCTATTAAATTTTATTGTTGTGCTCCACGGTTATGACGACATTGCCCTTTTTATGCCCCTGTTCAACATACCGGTGCGCCTCAACGATCTGTTCCAGCGGATAGCACCGGTCGATGACCGGTCGTATTTTCCCCTCCTCGACCAGCTCTTTCAAGAGGACCAGGTCTTCAGTACTCTCTCCTGCATGCCCCTTCATGACCGATACGAACATCCCGTTCGGAGCCAGTGCCTTCCTGCACCGGGATTCTAAGGTTTTTCCGACGGCATCAAAGATGA
>CAZTHJ010000244.1:0-2357 GCA_964613565.1 uncultured Dehalococcoidales bacterium
CCGCCTCAGAAATCCTCTTTTGGACAGCGTCAATGTTTTCCGAAAGCATATCTTCCCCTGAATTCGCAGCAAGATGCTGCTCCTACGGCGGCGAGCAGGCTAAAGGCGATCCGTAGGAGCACCTTCCAGGTGCGATATCGTGCCAAAGGATCGTCCTCGTTCTACACCCTGTACGCTAAACGCTAACCCTGGGCCGAATTATACCCACAGCCTGCATGGCCTCGATTACTTCAGATAAAGGCAGCCCGACCACGTTGGTATAAGATCCCTCTATTTTCTCTACCATGAAGGCGCCAATACCCTGGACGGCATAGGCCCCGGCCTTGTCCATAGGTTCTCCCGTGACTACATAACTTGTAACCTCGGCCGTAGTCAATTTCTTTATCTTTACGCGGCTCTGAACCGCCTTTTTATATGCCGCGCCTTTCTCGTGGTGCAACAGACAGAAGGCCGTGATAACCTCATGCCAGCGGCCAGAAAGGCGGCCTAGCATGGAAATCGCCTCTTTCTCAGTCTTTGGTTTGCCCAGGACTTCATGGCCTATAATGACAATGGTGTCCGCAGCCACCACCCAGCTCCGGGGATGACTACAAGAAACAGCCCGGGCCTTGGCCTCTGCCATCTCCAGGGCATACCGGGCCGGGTCGCCATCCATAAATGGGGCCTCTTCGACGTGGCTGACTGCCACCTCAAACTTAAGCCCTAAAGTCCGCAAAAAATCCTGACGCCGGGGTGAACCTGAGGCCAGAATCAGCGGGGCGGTAGTTTGAAAAGGGCTTGGGCGTTTTTTTGTGTCCATTGGGCGATCTCTATGACCGAACATCCCTTAATACCAGCTATTTTTTGGCCTACATGGATGACATAGGCCGGCTCATTTCGCTTACCCCGATAGGGGACCGGCGCTAGAAATGGGGCGTCGGTTTCAATGAGCAAACGATCCATAGGAACATTCTTTACCACATCTTGCAATATCGTAGCCTTGGGAAAAGTAACAACACCGGCGATGGAAATATAGAAGCCCATATCCAGACACTCCCTGGCAAGGGTGTAATCACCCGAGAAACAGTGGAAGACACCGCCCACATCTTCTGCTTTTTCTTCCCTTAAGATGCGGATGATCTCATCATGGGCATCACGGTCATGGATAATCAGCGGCAACCTTAACTCCCGCGCCAGTTGTATCTGCTGCCTGAAACATATCTCCTGCTCTCGCCGCGGGGAGTATTCCTTAAAAAAATCAAGACCTATTTCACCAATGGCCACTACACGCGGACTTTTAGTCAGATGTCTTAGACTATCGTAAGTCTTGCTAGTTACTCCCTTCGCATCATGGGGGTGTATGCCTATAGCGGCAAATACGCCTTCATACTGTTCGGCAATAGCAACTGCCTGCCGGGAGCTGGGAAGGTTAATACCAATAGTAATTATCTGTTTGACCCGGGCCGCATGTGCCCGGGAGACTACCTGTGCACGGTCTGAGGCAGAATCATACATGTCCAGGTGGGTGTGGGTGTCAATATACATGTGCCTTAATCCCCCATGATCCGCAAGACTACAATGCCCAGCTCGTATAGAGCATAAAGAGGCACGGCCATAAGCATCATGTTAAACACATCGGGCGTAGGGGTAGCGACAGCCGCCACAATGGTGACTATAAATATAGCGTAGCGGCGGTAGCGCTGAAAAAAGCTGGCTCCGCAGAGTCCTATCCTGCCACAGAAGACCATGATTAAAGGCAACTCAAACATGGTTCCAAAGACCAGAATAAAGACAAAACAGAAGGTAAGGAAACGGTCGAGGGAAATAACCGCCTTAACGTGTGCAGTCTGATAACCAAGAAGGAACTTAACACCAAAAGGAAGGGTAACAAAATAGCAAAAGGCAGCCCCTGCATAGAATAAAAGGATGCCTGTAAGCACAAATACCAGCCCTGTTTTTCTGGTTAGCCCAAATGGTTTCGCTACAGCGCGCCAGAGCATTACCATAATAAAGGGAACGAGCGCAAAGATACTGATGGCGAATGAAAGTTTAATCAACGCCATAAAAGGCTCAGCGACTGAAAAAAAGGCCAGTTCTTGATGGAGATGGTACTGGAGGGCGGCTAGTATCTGGCCGGAAAGAAAGTAAGCACCTATGGTAGCAGCAACCAGGGCTGTAATTATCCACAGGATGCTGCGACGTAATCCAGTTAAAATTTGTAGTAACTTTTCTTGCTCCATCAGGCAAATGCCATTAACACGGAGAATAAAGAAATTCTAAGCAATACCAAATGACCAACCCCCAAAATTCTAAACAATTGAGCCTCTTGCAAAACTCCATTTTTTGTCATTCCCGCAACGCTTTTGAGCGGGAATCTG
>CAZTHJ010000245.1:0-2345 GCA_964613565.1 uncultured Dehalococcoidales bacterium
CCGGTGGGATTGCAGCCCTCCAGTTTAAAATAAAGTTCGCCTATATCTAACTGCTTTTCCAGTGTCAAAGAACGCACCAGAGGGGTATCCCCTTCGCCCAGCGTGATCAACGGAGTTTTTTCCGTTATGGGGAGGAAATCTCTATAGTGCTGTAAAACACCTTGCTTCATGTCTGGTTAATCCTTTACTCTGATGATATTGCTGACTTCCTTGACAACCTTCAAATTCTTCAGCTCCCTAAGCGCCTTCTGCACGGCGGCCTCTTTGGCAGGATGTGTCATGATGACAATCTCCGCGGTCTTATTGGAGAGGTCTGTTTCCTTCTGTATCACTGAAGCGATGCTGATAAAATTATCGCCCAGCACCCGGGAAATCTGCGCCAGCACGCCGTACTGGTCCAGAATGCTGATGCGTATATAAAAGCGCGTCTCAATCTCAGGCATGGGCCTGATCTGATAGCGGTTGCCGGCAGAGAATTTGGGCAGGCTCACGATACCCCTGCGCATATCTTGTGCGATCTTGATCACATCGGCTACTACGGCGCTTGAAGTGGGTGAGGAGCCTGCTCCCTGCCCGTACAAAATTATCTTCCCCACCAGGTCGCCCTCTATATCAATGGCATTATAGACCCCATCCACTTTAGCCAGCAATGCATCCCTGGATATCAGAACAGGATGTACTCTGGTCTCGATTGAATTGTCTATCAGCCTGGCTATAGCCAGCAGCTTGATGGCATAGCCCAGCTCGCTGGCATACCTGAAATCGCAGGCCTTGAGTTTGGATATGCCTTCGTAGTACACATCTTCCACCCTGACCTCGGTGCCGAAAGCCAGGGTCGCCAGTATGGCCAGCTTATATGCAGCATCCTTGCCTTCCACATCATTACCGGGGTCCGCCTCGGCATAGCCCAGTTTCTGTGCATGCTTGAGGGCAGCGGAAAAATCAATGCCTTCCTGTCCCATGCGGGTCAGGATATAGTTGGTGGTGCCGTTGACGATGCCGTGGATTGCCTGGATATCGTTGGCAGCAAAATCATGCATCAGTGGAGATATAATGGGTATGCCTCCGCCTACGCTGGCCTCGAAGCGCAGCTCCACATTATGCTTATCGGCCAGGGCAAAAAGCTCATATCCATGTTTGGCCAGCACCTCTTTATTGGCTGTTACCACATGTTTGCCGGAGCAGATCGCCTTTTTAATGAAATCAAATGCAGGTTCTTCACCGCCAATCAGCTCAATGACAATATCGATAGACGGGTCATCAATGATGTCATCCAGCTCAGTGGTAAATATTTCACGTTTTAAACCGTACATCCCATGCCTGGAGATATCCTTTTCCAGAACGCGCCTAAGAAATATGGGAATCCCTGCTTCCTGTGCCAGCTTGTCACTTTTTTGTGTTAATACCCCAGCCACACCACTGCCAATCACACCCAGACCCATCAAGCCTACATTGATGCCCTGTTTATTCATGGTTCACCCCTTCAACTCCCCGGAGTTTTTAGTGTCCTGTTAACCGCCCAGTTGATCTGCTCCTGTGACAATGATTCGATGACCGTGCTCTTTTCCGCCTGCTGAGAGATCCAGGTGCTGAAGTCATCCTGTAACAGGGAATTGCGCAAATCCGCGTCTAAGGGGCGCTTATCTTCCCTTTCCAGCACCCGCACAACCCAGTAGCCGCCTTTCGTTTCTACTGCTACATCATGAATGGGTTCACTTATCTCTCCCCCTGCCATGGTAAAAGCCGTATTTGACAGCAGGGTTTCGTCAAAGCCTTTGCGCAGCCATCCCAGGTCTCCGCCATCCTGTTTGTGTGCCTCATCCTGTGATATTTTTTGGGCAAGGGCTGCAAAATCCGCCCCTTCCTCCAGTTCTTTTTTTACCCCTTTAGCCTCTTCCAAGCTGCCCAGCAAAATCGCCCTGGCGTGCACGCTGACATCCTCATCCTTTTCCTCAACCTTCAATATCCAATAGCCTGTGCCCTTGGTCACTTCCGCATCATGAACCGGAGCGCTGATTTGGCCGGGATTGAGGCTGAAGGCGGTTTTTTCCAGAACGCTGGCATCAATCAAACCCAGGACGGTGGCTGTTAATCCCCTGGGCAGCCATCCCAGGTCACCTCCGAGTTCCTTGGTCAATTGTTCCACCCCGTATATCCTGGCCATATCCATAAAAGTTTCGCCATTGTCTATCCTGTCCAGCGCCTCCAAGGCAATCTGCTCATCTTCAAAAACCATGGCCTCTACCTTGACCTGCTCCACGTCGGCAGGGAGTTTGGCTCCAAAATAATTATCCATTAATTTGCCCTGCAGCGTCTCGGAGGCGAATAAATCCCTGTAGGCCTGC
>CAZTHJ010000246.1:0-2337 GCA_964613565.1 uncultured Dehalococcoidales bacterium
CAATTATGATGTCAGCCAAGCGGATCCCCCCTACAGCCCCCTATTTCTCCAGAACCATGGCCATACCCTGGCCTCCGCCGATGCACATGCTGACCAGACCGGTCTTGAGGTTGCTGCGCTGCATTTCATGCAGTATGGTTACCACGAGCCTGGCGCCGGTACATCCGATGGGATGCCCCAGGGAAATTCCGCCACCCCAGATATTGGTATTATCCCTGCTCATGCCCAGCTCATTCATACAGGCTATCGCCTGCGAGGCAAAGGCTTCATTCAGCTCAATAATATCCATATCCTTGACCGTCATATTGCACTTGTCCAGTGCCTTGCGGATGGCGGGAATCGGGCCCAAGCCCATATATGCCGGATCAACGCCGCCCGAGGCAAATGATTTAATTACACCCATGGGCTGCAGGTTGAGTTCCTTTGCCTTCTCACGGCTCATTAATACCACCGCTGCCGCAGCATCGTTCAGGCCGGAGGCGTTGCCCGCAGTAACCGTACCGTCCTTTCTGAAAACGGGGGCCAGTGCCGCCATTTTCTCCAGGGTGGTATCCATGGGACGTTCGTCCGTTTCAAATATAACCGGATCACCCTTTCTCTGCGGCATAACCACAGGGACGATTTCCTTCTTGAAAATGCCATCCTTGATGGCCTTCCTCGCCCTCTGATGGCTCAACAAGCCCAGTTCATCCTGCTCCCTGCGGGAAATACCGTACTTGGCAGCCACGTTCTCAGCGGTATTGCCCATATGATATCCGTAAAATATCTCCCAGACGCCATCGAATACCATCATGTCGATAAGTTCACCCCGGGAAGATACGTCCATGCGGTAACCCCAGCGTGCTTTGGGCAGAATATAGGGGGCCATGCTCATATTTTCCATTCCGCCGGCCACTATTATCTCTGCGTCCCCGCACATGATAGCCTGAGCACCCAGCGTAATGGCCTTTAAGCCGGAAGCGCAGACCTTATTGACCGTAAAAGCATTCGTTTCCTTGGACACTCCTGCCTGAATCATGCTTTGTCTGGCAACGTTCTGCCCCTGTCCTCCCTGCAGCACATTGCCCATGATAACCTCGTCTATCTGCACAGGCCGCAGTGATTCAGCCCAGTCATAACAGGGCTTCTCCAGGTCGGTCAAGCTCTCGCCCTTAAGCTTGTCCGGCGCATAGTTCAGCAGTTTCTCAGATGGCCTGGGCTTCAAGCCTGCACGCTTTACGGCCTCCTTGATGACCAGAGCACCGAGCTTAACCGCAGAAAAATCCTTTAATGTTCCTCCGAATTGCCCTATGGCAGTGCGGGCACCGCTAACGATAACTACTTCCTTCAAATATTTCTCCTTGTAACTTTATTTACATTCAAGCCTTGACGCTCGAAGTATGACCTGAAATATCCTGCCGTATCCCGCTGATCAATTCCTGCGAGATAACACCATCGCCATGGGGAAATGGCATGATGGATATCTTGTTCTGCTCCAGAGCCCAGACATCAGTGCCGGGAATAACATTCCATTCAGGTATGGCACGCACGATCCAGTAGTATTCGCGTTTTCCGTCATGGCCATGATCTACCCTGTCCACATAGCTGCGCTCGCCCAGCTTTGTTACTTCAATGCCGCAGATACCATCGGGGCTCAGGTTGGGCAGATTTACATTTAGGAACAGCTTTCTGGGCAGTCGTCCTTCCTTAAAGGCCGTCGCCAGCGATCTTGTTACGCTGGCCGAAGCGTCATAATTGAGATTGCTGAACCCTGCAATCGAGACAGCTATTGATGATATGCCGTAAGCATAACCTTGTATAGCCGCTCCCACCGTTCCTGAGATAAAGACATCATTGCCCAGGTTCGAGCCCTCATTGATACCCGAAACGACAAGGTCTATTTCATCCTTGATGGCAACGCGCAAAGCCATGATGACGCAGTCGGCAGGAGTGCCTTCCAGCCTGAACGCAGTTACTCCACCCACCAGAGGCTTTATTTTATGCAGGCGCACCGGCAGGCGCAGCGTTACGGAAGTGCCGGCACCGCTCTGGTCCCTGTCAGGGGCGACAACTGTCACCTGCCCGATATGCTTCAACTCCTCCACAACGGCCCATAAACCATCAGAATAAATGCCGTCATCATTGGTCACAAGTATGTTCAAAATTGTTTCTCCCCAAAGGCTATTTGAGTTTAGCATAACAAACTTGGCAGGACAAACCTGTGCCATGGTGAAAATTGAATTGGAATAAATTCCCCAAATTTTCCTTTTTCCGCTGCTTGCGTTAGAGAAAAATCTCATTTTATAATTTCCGGGTAGTTTGAGTGGCCCTCGGAAACTCTCTGGTATTCTTGTGAAG
>CAZTHJ010000247.1:0-2319 GCA_964613565.1 uncultured Dehalococcoidales bacterium
CATACTCATGCAGTCCAAAACGGTCAATGTGGGGACTTTCCATGCCTATAATCCCCCCTCCCGTGGCTACCGGCCGCTCAAGCCCATCTTCAAGCGGCTCATCAATAAGCTGGATGCCAGGATAGTTGTTTCCAAGCCGCTGTATGATTTTTTGAACAGATATGTGCCTTCCAGCTACCACATCATTCCCAACGGCATCGACATAGAGCGCTTTGTGCCAGAAGGGCCGGTCAAGGATCAGTTTATGGATGGAAAGATCAATATCGTCTTTGTGGGCAGGTTGGAAAAGCGTAAAGGTCTGGAATATCTCATCCGTGCCTGTGCCCTGCTCAAATTAAAATTCGATAAGTTCAGGTTGATAGTGGTCGGCCCCGGCACCAGGCTGCGCCCGGGCTATGAAAGGCTGGCGGACAGCCTGGGTCTGGATAATATTGTCTTTACAGGTTTTGCCACGGTCTCCGAGCTGGCCGAATATTACCGCACTGCCCATATTTTCTGTGCGCCGGCGACACATGGCGAGAGTTTTGGCATTGTCTTGCTGGAAGCCATGGCCTGCGGCAAGCCGGTGGTAGCCTCCCTGATTGACGGTTATGCCAGCGTGCTGGATCACGAGAAGCAGGGGCTGCTGGTGCCTCCCAGGGATATTGATGCGCTGGCAGAGGCTTTGACCAGACTCTGTCAGGATAGTGCTTTAAGGCAATCCCTGGGCGATAATGGCAGGCTGCATGCAGCGGAATACAGCTGGGCCAATGTATCGGAGAAAGTCCTCAACCTGTATGCGAAATTGCTGGAGGATGGGGACGATTGAGTTTTCGTAGAAAAATAGGCAACAGTATCACTGCACCCCTGATTCCATTTCTGGGCAAAATAGGTTTGACACCGGATGCGGTTACATGGGCTGGGCTGCTGATCATCCTGGCTGCTGCCGTCCTGGTGGCGCTGAACCATCTGCTCATCGGCGGCATACTTGTATTGCTTTCGGGGCTATGCGATATCCTGGATGGGGCGCTGGCCAGGTACAGGGGTAGGAGTTCGAAGTTCGGGGCATTGCTGGATTCCACCTTTGACCGCATTTCAGAGGCAGCCGTGCTTTTCGGGCTGGTCTACCTGTATTCCCTGTCGGGAAACATCTTGCTGGTCAGTCTGAGTGTGGCTGCTATCATCTTTTCCTTCCTTATCAGCTATGTTAAGGCCAGGGCAGAGGGTCTGGGACTTACCTGTGAGGTGGGGCTGTTTACACGTACAGAAAGGGTGCTGGTGATGGCAGCAGGCCTGATCTGTAACCTGGTCTGGATTGCACTAATAATCATGGTCCTCTTTAGTTTCATCACCATGATACAGCGACTGGTGCATGTTTACCGCCGTGCCAGGAGCCTGTAGCAGGGGGAAAAGGAATGAGCCGTCTACAGCGTTCTACCCTTTCCCAGGTGATTCTACCACCAGTATTGCAGAGAAAAATTGCCATAGCTCGCAGAACTGGTATAATATCACGGCTCGTAATCTGTGCAGCCCTCGGCGGACACATGGGCAGGCCTGCATTGATCACAGGTAATCCGGGCAGATGATACAAAGAACGATTTTATTGGAAGTAGGATAACTATGTCTGTAGTAGCTTTAGTCGGTGGTCAATGGGGTGATGAAGGAAAAGGCAAGGTAACAGACCTCCTTGCCGAGCAGGCACATTTGGTAATACGTTTTTCCGGCGGGGATAATGCCGGCCATACGGTGATCAATCCCCAGGGCGAATTCAAGCTGCACCTCACCCCTTCAGGTATCTTTCATCGCGGAACTGTCTGCATACTGGGCAACGGGGTTGCCATTAACCCCGAAGTACTGCTGCAGGAGCTGGACGATTTGCACAAAAAGGGCATCGACACCAGCAAGCTTCTTATTAGTGACAGGGCACATATCATCATGCCCTATCATACGCTCTTGGATCGACTGGAAGAGGAGCGCATTGGCAAAAAGGCCATTGGCACCACGTTAAAAGGTATCGGCCCCGTTTTCAGCGATAAGATAGCCAGGCTGGGCATCCGCTCCTGCGACCTGCTGGATTTGGCCTCTTTCAAGGAACGGCTGGCTGTAGTGCTTTCGCTGAAAAATACCATCATCACCAGGGTATATGGCGCCGAAGCCCTCTCCCTGGATGCTGTATTTGAAAAATATACTTACTATGCCGGACAACTGGCCAAACATATCAGGGAAACAGGTACGGTAATCCAGGATGCCATCGTGAATAATAAACGCATACTGCTGGAAGGGGCGCAGGGAGCCATGCTGGATCCCGACTTCGGTACCTATCCCTATGTAACCTCGTCA
>CAZTHJ010000248.1:0-2318 GCA_964613565.1 uncultured Dehalococcoidales bacterium
GGAAGCTGGGGGACACCCCCAAACCCTCGGCAGGAAGGTTCCTGCACCTCTTTTTCAGCAATCTGTTATGCCTTTTTATGACTTCAGTCCCGCCCTGCTGCGGCTTCTCAACCTGTCAGCACTGATAATGCCGCGTAAACTGCTTATTTTCACCAGTATCCCGTTTAACTGTAACATATTGCTCACCTCCAGGGTAAGCTGCATGGTCACCTGGTCACCCTGGTCGCTGAGGCTGATATTGGAGATATTGATTTTGCCCTCAGCCAGCAGCGTGGAGACATCCTTGAGCACCCCCACGCGATTCCAGGTTTTGATCTGGATGTCAACGGGGAAAACCTCGCTGACCTTGCCCCAGTTGACCTTGATGAGGCGCTCCCTTTCCTTTAAGTTTACCATATTGGGGCAGTCTTTACGATGAATGGAAACACCGCTGCTGCGCGTGATAAAGCCGATGATATTGTCACCGGGCAGGGGGTGGCAGCAGACGGCGATGCGTGTCAGCAGGTCGCCCACACCCAGCACCTCAATGCCCGCCGTGCTGATTTTCCTGGCCGGGGCTGCCGTGGCGGTAATTTCCTCCCCTTCCTCCTCCTCCGTGAGCTTTGCCGCCAGCTGGTGCGGCGTGATGCCGCTGTAACCGAGGGCGGCCAGCAGATCATCGAAGTCCCTATAGTCAAACAGGTTAAGTATTTCCTCGACTGCCGGCATGGGCACCCCCAGCCGCTTGACTTCACGGTCGAGTATGGCTCTGCCCCGTTCGATATTCTGCGTGCGCTCCTGTTTCTTGAACCACTGCCGGATCTTTTCCAGGCCGTGGGAGGTGCGCACATAGCCCAGGTCGGTATTCAGCCAGTCCAGGCTGGGGCCTTTCTCCGCCCTGGTGGTCATGATCTCCACAATGTCACCGTTCTTCAGCTCGCGGTTCAGCGGGACAAGTTTTCCATTGACCTTGGCGCCGATGCAGCGGTGCCCCAGCTCCGTATGGATGCGGTAGGCGAAGTCCAGCGGCGTGGCACCCAGCGGCAGAGCCTTGATCTCCCCTTTAGGTGTGTAGGCAAACACCTGGTCGATGAAGACATCCGTTTTCAATGATTCCATGAACTGCTCGGAGTCCATATCGCTCTGCCAGTCAATGAGCTGCCGCAGCCAGGAGAGCTTGTCTTCAAATTCCTTATCCTCCTTGCCGCTTTCCTTGTAGCGCCAGTGGGCGGCCAGACCGTAATCGGCGATGCGGTGCATCTCATAGGTCCTGATCTGGATTTCGATGGGCATGGTGCCCTGGCTGCGCACCGTGGTGTGCAGCGAGCGGTAGCCGTTATGCTTGGGGTTGGCGATATAATCGTTGAACTCCTCCGGCATGGGGTGCCACAGGGAGTGTATCACCCCCAGCGCCTTGTAGCATTCCGGGATGGAGTCCACCAGCACGCGCACGGCAAAGAGGTCATGGATGTCCCCGAAGTTTTTGCCCTGGGCCGCGTATCTTTTCATCTTGGAGTATATGCTGTAAATATGCTTGGGCCTGCCCAGGACCTCCGCCTTGATGTCGGCTGCGGCCAGCTCCTCTTTGAGCCTGTTGACCGCCAGGGCGATGAACTCTTCGCGCTGGGCGCGCCTTGAAGCCACCATTTTGGCGATGCTCTGGTACTGCCTGGGCTCCAGATGGCGGAAGGCGAGATCTTCCAGCTGCCATTTGACCTCCCAGATGCCCAGCCTGTGCGCCAGCGGCGCATATATGTCCAGCGTTTCACGGGCGATGCTGGCCCTTTTTTCCGGGCTGAGCGCAGAGAGGGTCCGCATATTATGCAGCCTGTCCGCCAGCTTGATGAAGACCACGCGCAGGTCCTGCGCCATGGCAATCAGCATCTTGCGCAGGTTTTCCGCCTGGGCCTGCGCCATGCTTTCCATGGGCTTCTGCCAGGAAATCTTGCCCAGCTTGGTGACGCCCTCCACCAGCATGCTGATGTCCGCGCCGAACTGCGACTCTATGTCGTGCAGTGTGAAGGCGGTATCCTCGGGCACATCGTGCAGCAGGGCAGCCGCCAGCGAAGAGGCATCCAGCTGCTGGTCTGCCAGTATCAGCGCAGTCTCCAGCGGATGCTCCAGGAAGGGCTCGCCCGACTTGCGCACCTGCCCCTCATGTGCCTTGGCAGCAAAATGATAGGCAGTCAGAATCAGATCCACCTTCTCAGGCGGCAGATATCCCTGTGCCTTGACTAACAATGCCGTGGGGTCCATTCTATGCCTCTATTAAATGAGAATGCCAAAAACTCAGATTCAACCCCCTTTATCCCCCAGTCCTGGGGGAAATGGGAAGCTGG
>CAZTHJ010000249.1:0-2313 GCA_964613565.1 uncultured Dehalococcoidales bacterium
TTACGGCCCAGGTGTGAAATAATGCTGTCAATATCGGCGGCGATGGCAGGGTTACCAGCAGATGCCTTCATAGACTTTCGCCTCTTTGGCCTTCATTATTCTTCTGCCGTCGATAACAGTTTTACCCTTATAATCGAGGTGATTAAACTCATCCCATTCTGTCAGGATCAAGGTAGCATCAGAGTCCAGCACCTGCTGAGCTTCGGAATACTCAATATGATTATAAAATATTTTCCGAAAGCTCTTCATGGCGTGGGGATCATATGCCTTTACATGTGCTCCCTCCTGTATCAGGCTGTCTATGATTTCGAGGGATTTTGATTTTCTTACATCATCAGTGCCCGGCTTAAAGGAGAGTCCCAGCACGCCAATAGTTTTGCCTTTGAGATCAGGCACATGTTTTTTCAACAGTTTGATCATTCTACCCGGTTGAGTATGATTAAGACTCTGGACTGCTTCCAGTAATAAAGGTTGATAGCCTAATTCTCTTGCCTGCGCAATAAGTGCTGAAAGGTCCTTGGGAAGGCAGAAGCCGCCAAAACCCACCCCGGCCCTTAAATAATCCCCTCCGATTCTTTCATCGTAGCCCATTCCTTTGGCCACTTCATAAACATCTATACCTATTTCACGGCAGGTATTGCCGATCTCGTTGATGAATGAAATGCGGGTAGCCAGGAATGCATTTGACGCCTCCTTGATCATTTCCGCAGTCTTATAGTCTGTTCTCATCACGGGACTGTCAAAATCACCGTACAGGTTTTCAAGCGTATCCGCCGCAGCAGGGTTGCCAGCGCCGATTAGGATCCTGCTCGGTTTGAGAAAATCCTCAATTGCTGTCCCTTCACTGAGAAACTCGGGGTTCACGCACACACTGACGTGCTCCATGTCCTTGAAAAGGGGAAGTATGACTTTTTCGGTAGTGCCGGGTATGACCGTGCTTCTGACCACAACTGTATGAGGTCTTTTTTTCTTCTTCAATACCTGTGCCAGTTGTCTGGCCGGCAATTCAAGATAATAAAGATCAATTGAGCCATCCTCTTTGGGTGGTGTGCCCCCACAGAGAAAGGATATATCCGTTTCCAGTGCCAGGGAATAGTCCGTCGTAGCGGTAATCTGCGCGGTTTGCAGGGCATGGTTCAGCCCTACCTCATAAACCGTAGGTTGTTTCTCATTGATGCTCAAAACCTTTCCGGGATCGATGTCAATGCCGATTACCCTGTGGCCTTTGACGGCGAAACCAACTGCCGTGGTCAGCCCGACGATGCCCAGGCCAATGACGCTGATTCCATTTTTATTATCTAATTTATCCATGATGACTCCTTATCAGCGGCTTTCAATGTCCCTTGATAATTATCTGCAAGCGGTATCCCCATGTTGCTGCTATCTGCATTTTGGAGAAAGTAATCAATGTCCCTTTTATCATAACGTCGATCTCCGCGCGGGCCAACCCGGTAGACTTTAAGTATGCCGGCGTTGCTCCATCTGCGCACTGTGTTGATATGCACATTGAGCAGAGACGCCACTTCCCTGGTTTTCAACATTACATTATATCTATCATCCATTATGTTTACCAATCAATATTAACCAAATCTATAATTAATGTATATTAATATATCTTAAGTAACAGCACATGACCTAAAAGTACTATTTATGAGCAGAAGAAAGTACTGTTTTTGTTATTGTGCATGTGGGGTGTGCAAAATTCGGGGGGACCAGCATATTGTATTGAAGCCAATTTTCAATTATATTACTGGCATAAATCTAAGGGGTAAAAATGATCAATATTATAGATGACATACTATTAATGGCAGGGGCAGGCATCATTTTTATCTGGGGCATAGCGCATATTATCCCCACTCGATCCGTAGTGAAGGGCTTTGCCGAAATATCACGGGATAACAAGCTCATCATCACCATGGAGTGGTTGGCGGAAGGGATGACCCTGTGTTTTATAGGTGCGCTTGTATTCCTCATGGTGGTATTTGCCGGCACGGAAAACAGTGCCGCGGCTATTGTTTACTGGGCTGCTGCCATCATGCTGCTGGTTATGGCAATCCTGACGCTGGCCACGGGGGCGCGCACTTCTATCATCCCAATCAGGATTTGCCCCCTGGTAAAGACAATTGTGGCAGTGCTGTTTATACTGGCATTGACCGCTTTTGCCTGAACCGTTTCAAGTGGCGACATCAAATGAGATTGCTGAAAAAGAGGTGCAGGAACCTTCCTGCCGGGGGGTTTGGTAATCGGGTCTGTTACTGTCGTCATGGCGAGGAGCGCAGCGACGTGGCCATCTCACCCGTTAACGGCGGGTTT
>CAZTHJ010000250.1:0-2302 GCA_964613565.1 uncultured Dehalococcoidales bacterium
AGACACTGCCGTACCAGTCGTTATAGCCGATTATGCTTAGCCCCTTCTTCTGCAGAGCAGGCACCATGGAAAAGAAGATGCCGAAGGGTGCCGTTCCGTGCGAGCAGAAGGGAAAGCAAAGCTTACCGTCCATTTTGGGCATGTTGTAGATGAAGAGCCGTACATTGGCCGGTTCACGGAAGTACCAGATGGGCGCACCGATACCGACCACATCATATTTTCCCATATCCCGGGGTAATATCTCTGAAATCGAGGCCAGGTCGCAGTTACCCAGCACCTTTTGCATGCCGCGGTGAATCGCCCCGGCGATTTTTTTAGTATTGCCTGTGGCCGAATAATAAATAACTATACCTTTCATGGACTCTCCTTTTGTGCTGAATTTCATTATGTTATTGGCGCATAAATACCCTGGCCGCTGGCTATTATGGGGGAAAATGAATTCCAGCGGATTGTGCCGATTTTACCTGCTTTAATGGCAATGTGCAAGGTTTTTTAATTTTTATGATTGGCTGCGGCCAGCAGGGAAACAGTTCCAGATAATAGACTGCTCTCAGCTCGTGCATGGAGCCGGTTTTTCTCCAGCAAAGGGCACAGTCCTCCCTCCCGCATATAGCTTTTAAAGCAGCGGTAATTGTCACTGCCCGCGAGATATTCAATACTGCGTATGGAAAAGCCCGGAATATTCGCCGGCAGGGGCACGTGGAAATCCATGAATACCAGAGTTCCCTTCCTCCCTACCACCCTTTTCATCTCGCTGATTATGATATCCCTTTCCCCAACCTCCCGTTCATGCAGCATAAGGGAGATGGAAGCGAAATCAAAGGTATCATGTGTAAAAGGCAACTCCAGGGCGCTGGCCAGGTGAAAAGATGATGTAGCTAAGCCATATTTATTTTTCAGCGTGTTGGCTGTTTTTATAATCTTCGGGTCGCTATCAATGCCTGTAGACTGCATGCTGCCGCGCGCATAGTGAAACACCTGGTCGCCTGTGCCACTGCCTATATCCAGTATCTTGTCTCCGGGTTGCATGCCGGCAATAGCGATGACATAACTGCGCAGGCTACGCAGCAGTGGATCAATGCACATCGAGTATACAGAAAGCGGCATGGATGGTATTATACAGGCGCTTTTCCCGGTTGTCATGGGATAAAGGCTGGATTAGAATGACACAGGCCTTGATGTTCCCGGTCTGGATCATTGCACACACGACCATTAGTCTTACAGCTAAACACAAAAAATACACTGGCAGGGAGCTATGCAGAGAAATAACATTCTTGGCGACCGCAATTTTCAGATCGTATGCAGCGTCAGCATGCTGGTCATGATGATGGTGGCTGGAATTGTGCCCGCCTTCCCTGGCATCATGCAGAAATTCGGAATTGGTGAGGAGTCGGTTGGACTGCTCATCACTGCATTCAGTATCCCCGCCTTTATCTTCGGGCCGCTGGGCGGAGTTATCGCTGACAGGCTGGGCAGAAAAAGGGTGCTGGTAACCTCGACCTTGATCTTCGGCATATTTGGAGCAGCCTGTACTTTTGCGCCCAATTTCGGTTCTCTGATAGCCCTGAGGGTCGTACAGGGCATAGGATCTGCACCCATGGGCAGTGTCGGGGTCACCATCATCAGCGATATCTTTTCCGGGAATGATCGTGCCAGGGCTCTGGGATTTAACAATACCGTAATGTATACCGGCTATATCATTTTCCCTCTGCTGGGCGGTGCCCTGGCAGGCTTGGCCTGGAATTATCCCTTCCTGCTCTTTATCCTGGCATTGCCGCTGGGGCTGATAGCCCTGTTATATCTCAAAATACCTGAGCCGGAGAACGTACAGAAGCTCGGTGATTATCTGGGCAAATCCGTTAAATATATGAGGAGCTGGAAAGTTGCCTGGCTGTTTGCCGCTACAATCCTGACTTATATCCTGCTGTATGGGGCTTTCCTGGTCTATTTCATAATCCTGCTTTCCAGCAGGTTTAATGCTGATCCTTTTGTGACAGGGATATTTATCTCTATAATAGGGGTATTTACGGCCATAACGTCCACGCAGTTGGGCCGGCTCAGCAGCAGGTTATCCGCCGCGGCCATTATTATGATTGCCTTCGTCCTGTATGCTCTTTCGGTGGCACTGGTTCCGCTCATGCCCGGCCTGTGGTTCTGCCTTTTACCGCCGGTAATTTTCGGCATTGCCCATGGCCTCAATTTGCCCAGCCTTACTATCATAGCTTCACATGTGACGCCGCTGGAAAACCGTGCGCCGGAGGATCCGACGGGACATGCAGGAACGGGGACGGACCGAAGAGGA
>CAZTHJ010000251.1:0-2298 GCA_964613565.1 uncultured Dehalococcoidales bacterium
CCTCGGGCTGGGCCTGCTGTTCGCGGCGCTCTACATCGGGCTTGACCACCTGGCTGCTGGAGGCCTCCACATTGCCCACCCCCTGCAGGTTGATAGTATTGGCACCGCTGACTTCCCATTTCAGCGTTGCCGTCTGGCCGGCCGCAATAGTGCTGGGGCTGGCAGTAAAGCTTTTCACCACGGGGGCATTCGGATTAACCGTTACAATTACACCAGAAGTGATGCTTCCATTACCATTGGTAGCAGTTAAAGTATACTTGACGGTTTTATCGGGATATACATCTTCTGTCCCTTTTACAGGCACATCGCCGATATCATTGTCCAGGGAAACCGTGTCAGCACCGCTCACTTCCCATGATAAGGTTGCTTTCTCTCCCGCCGGGATCACGGAGGGACTGACCTTGAGTGACTTCACCACGGGAAGCGGGCCCTTGGGAGCATCCGGATTCTCTGCCGGTGTGGTTGTGGCGACCCCGTCGCCATTGGGGATCTGACTGTTACCCTGGCCGCCATAGACCACCGTAGCTACTATAAACAGGATCACGGCTGCCAGGCTCAGCAGCAAGATGCCCGCCTTTTTTTTCTCGCTGAAAAGTGCCGTGGTAATTTTTTTCCAGTTTGGATGTTTGGATGGGGGCGAGGTCTTCCGCTTGCGGATTTTCACACCCTCGGTGACGAACTCCCCCGATTCGGCATACTGCTCCCGCTGGTATTCTGCAAACTGCGATTGCAAGGGGTCATCGGGATTTTTGCCGGTCCAGTCCAGCTCTGTGCCGCAGTCTCCGCAGAAGCCATCGCCCGGGCTGATACTTTCGCCGCAATTGGGACACTTATAATCCTGCTGCATGATATTTACCCGTTATTATATACATAAAAAGGCAAAATATCATCCATAGGGATAGAAATTTCCCCACCGGTTCAGCCTCAATTGAGGTAAAAACGGCGTAATGAATGAGGGCCGATTTTTGACAGAGCTGAAAAAGTGGCATAAACTGGGCTTCATGCCCTCAGCCACTGATCACGGGAACCAGTTTGCGTCTCACCACATGGAGTTACAGGGTCTGCAGCTGCATTATAAAAGTGCCGGGGAAGGCCCGCCTGTGATCCTGCTGCACGGCGCAGCCAATGACTGGCACGAGTGGGAAAGAAACCTGGGCCCGCTGGCCCAAAATTGTCATGCCTATGCCCCCGACCTGCCCGGGTTTGGCAGCAGCTCGCCTGCCATGCGGGAACTGGCCCCCTCCTGGCTGATTTTGCTGCTCAAGGATTTCATGGAAAACCTGGGATTGAAGCAGGCCAGCATCATCGGGCATTCACTGGGCGGACTTATCGCCATGGAGATGGCGCTGAACTATCCCGGCATGGTAGACAAACTGGTGCTGGTCAACAGCGCCGGACTGGGAGATGTCAGCCGGCCGGGGGCCTTGCTGATGCATCTCGTCGGGGGTATAAAAAGATTATTGGGCAAAGAATCCAGCCACCAGTTCAGCACGGATGCCAGGGAGAGATGGCTGCTGATACAACATCTCAAGGAGATTAAGTGCCCGGTGTTGCTGGTGTGGGGAGAGCATGATCCCTATTTCCCCAAAGCGCATGCCCTGAGGGCACGGGATTTAATTCCCCTGGCCAGGCTGGAGATTTTCCCCGGCTGCCGCCATGCGCCACACAGGGAAAATCCGAAAAGGTTCGATGTATTGGTAACACAATTCCTCAAGGACGACATACAGGGGTGCTGACATATCCTTCCTGCTGCGGGTCATGTTGAATTACAATCAGCATGTGGCTTTTGTACCGTGTTGCCCGCGCACCATAAATGGGCTAATATTGCTGTAGTGAGAAGACTCGAAATATATTTGGGGAGCTATGTATCATGAAACCCATCAATGTCCGCGGTTTGCTTGTTCTTTTCTTGATTATAACGCTGGCATCCCTCTCCTGCATACGTATTGTTACAGAGCCGGCGACAGGCAGCACGCCTCCTCCAACGGAAACATTTACCCCTACACCAACCACCACGATCACGGTGCCGCCATACACACCACCACCAGTCACGTCCACACCAACGCCAACGTACACACCTCCACCAACTACCTATACACCCATACCTACAATCATAATGCTGCCGGACCTTACGATTACCATGGTCGGATTCAACCGACCTGATCCCTACTACCAAGGTGACGCCATCATTTTTGGTGCGGAAATGGCCAATTATGGCAATGCCGATGCCAGCAATTTCCGTGTGGATGTATATATTGAAGATCTGGCATTGTATTCAGGAATGTATTCTGTCCTGGC
>CAZTHJ010000252.1:0-2296 GCA_964613565.1 uncultured Dehalococcoidales bacterium
TAAATTTCACCCAATAAAATGCCGCATTGGCACGCGCTAAGAGTAAAGCATCCACACCGAAGGCAAACACGGCGAAAGCCATCCCTGCGACCAGTCCATAGATCAGTCCCAGGCGAAATTTATTTCTTTGAACTTCAATATTCGAACTTATGCGCATACTAATTTTGCAGGCGGATATTATATCCCAGATTAACGGAGTACTATATGGAAAGATATCCAGGCAGCTAACTCATTGGAAGAATTTATGGGGTATCAGGAAGGATTTTGATCCAAACAGAATCCTAAATGCAGGGATTTTTGGAACAGGATATTCCATCCTATCTTCACGAGTAATTTGTTCAAGGAAGTAAGTTTATCTCAAGTATAATTTCATGGTTCTGCTACTATAGCTAAAAAATAAAATGCCACCCCTGATAAAATTTATCCTCCGCCGCCTTTTTTTTATCATCACATCTTTTATCGTGATCACCGCATTCATCTATGCCGGAGTCATGCTGACACCGCCAGAATCAAGGGCTGAGCTCTACCTACCTCCGAACCTACCCTCGCGCATGACTGAAGAGCAATACCAGAATTATATTAATAAGATCATTGAAAAATATGGGTTAAATGATCCCTACCCTGTGCAATACATCAGGTGGATGGGAAGTGTATTACGTGGTACATGGGGATACAGCCCGACCCTGCATGAAGATGTACTGACAAGCATGCTAAGACGGACCCCAGCAACGGTCGAATTAACCTTATATTCGCTGCTGGTTTTTATCCCGCTGGGGGTCGTTACGGGAGCCTTGGCAGCAGAGAGAGTGCATAAAAGCAGGGATTTCGTTTTGCAGCTAGGAGCATTTCTAGCCACGGCAGTACCGCCATTCATTCTGGCTTTATTCCTGATCTCGATTTTTTACGCTGGTCTGCACTGGTTCCCGACCGGCCGGATTACCACAGCGGTCAGCTTTGCTATTCGCGAATCCTCCTACCACCAGTACACAGGCTCGCTTGACGGTCTGCTCAATGGACGCCTGGACATCACCGCAGATGCCTTACGCCATTTGGTGCTACCCGTCTTTACACTGAGCCTCTTCCATTGGGCTACCCTGCAGCGTATCACCCGGGCATCCATGCTGGACGAAATGGGTAAGGAGTACCTGCTGGCGGTGCGGGCGCGCGGTATGTCTCAACGGCGTACGGTCTGGAAGCATGCCCTCCGCAATGTGTTTTCACCGGTCTTGACAAGTACCATCCTTTCTGCGGCTTCATTGCTGACCGGTGTATTTGTCGTGGAGATCATTTACAATTTTCAGGGTGTTTCCTGGGTGATCACACGCGGAGTAAGCACAATACCTGATGCACCTGCAGCTGTCGGTTTCGCCCTGTATTGTATCTTGGCAGTGTTATCCCTGATGTTCATTCTGGATGTGATTCAAGCCTGGCTGGACCCTCGCTACCGCGAAGGGATACTGGATCTATGAGGCACTGGCTGCGCTACTTTCGCCATTGGCGCAACTGGCTGGGATGGGCACTTTTGGCTATCCTGCTTGGACTGGCAATTGCCACCCCCAGCCTTGTGCCAAAGAAGATCTCAAACAATCCTTCGCCATTTCAGCAAATCGGGTTGGGGACCGATCTGGTGCCGAAACCTCCCAGTAAAACTGCCCTCCTGGGAACGCTGCCGGGTCAATATGATGTTCTGTTTACCTTATTGTGGGGGCTACGGCAGGCATTTACATTTGGTTTAACTGTGACCATCATCACTGCTTCCTTTGGTGTGCTGTATGGAGCTGCAAGTGCCTACCTGGGCGGAGGAGTTAACAACGTCTTGATGCGCATTGCGGATGCATTTCTGGCATTCCCGATATTAGCAGCCATTGTATTCGTACGTCCAATCCTGGTCAGCTTATTGAATCAGACGGGTGTCATTTTAACTAATTTTTGGACTCTACCAGTCACATTCACAAGGTATCAGCAGTTTTTGATGAATATCGATCCGGTGATGTTGTCATTGATCCTCTTTTCATGGATGCCTTATGCGCGCCTGGTAAATGGCTGTGTGCTTCGTTTGCGCAATGTCGATTATGTCACTTCGGCGCGTGCCCTGGGTGCCGGGGATTCAAGGATCATCCTGCGCCATTTGCTACCCAATGCCATCTCCCCAGCGATCGTACTGGCAGCTCGAGATGTAGGCGGTATGGTAATTTTGCTGGCGACCTTTACCTTTATCGGTCTGGGCGGGAAAAGCCCCTGGGGGCAGCTACTGTCTCAGGCGCGTAATTGGGTCGTTGGACCAGGGGGAAATCCA
>CAZTHJ010000253.1:0-2290 GCA_964613565.1 uncultured Dehalococcoidales bacterium
GCGAGCGTAGCGTGGCGATCTCATTTCGCGGGGTAGGGGAGGGTGGGATGGCCACGTCGCTCCGCTTCTCGCCATGACGATGGGAAGGAAACCGTCATCAATAACACGGGTGTGTTTCTACGGTGAAAGCTTGAGCTTATCGATAAAATCGGTGGACTTGATCTGCCTTTCCAGTATATAGCGGATATATTCGCGCAGGGTGAGCTCCAGTTCCAGCGCCAGCGAATTATTTATCTGAACCTTCTGCGCCGAGGCAAAGTCACATTTCTGCCACAGCCTGAGCACCTTGAGCGCATTGAGAGACAGCGGCTGCGTAACCGGCTCTTCAAAGCTGCAGTCGACACACAGCACGCCGCCCTGTGCAGCGGAGAAGCAGTTCGTCTCCGGCTGCAGCATCTTGCCACAGGCCACACAATTGCCCAGCTGTGGTTTGTAACCGGCATGCTCCAGAATATGCAGCTCAAAATAGCGCAGCACGCTTTCAGCGTTTCTGGCAGCGGTCAATTGCTGTAGAGTCTCCAGCAGCAGCTCGAACAGCCCTCCCTCCTCCAGATCCTCTTCGGTAAAGGCATTCACCAATTCGGATAGGTACAGACCTGCTGTCATCAGCTTGAGGTTTTCCTTGAGCGGCATGAAGCTGTCAATGGTCTGCACCTGGGTCACGATATCGAAGTTTTTACCGCGCGCCAGCAGGAACTGGCTGTGGGTGAGCAGCTCCACGTGCCCGCCGAACTTGCTGCCGGGCCTGGCGGCGCCCTTGGCGATGGCCTTGGTCTTGCCATGCGGCGTATATAAAATCAGGATCCTGTCCGCTTCGCCCAATTTGGTACGCTTGAGAATGACAGCCTGAGTCTGGTAGGTGCGGGAGTCAGACATGGTTTATATCTGCTGCCTGCCCTCCAGGGCGCGGCTGAGGGTAACATCATCTGCATATTCCAGGTCGCCGCCATAGGGCAGGCCGCGGGCCAGACGGGTAATGCGCAAATTGAGAGGGGACAGCAGGGTATAGAGGTACATGGCGGTAGCTTCGCCCTCGGTATTAGGATTGGTGGCCAGTATCAACTCGGTGACCGTGCCGTCCTTGATGCGCTCCAGCAGGGCCGTTATTTTCAGGTCGTCGGGGCCAATGCCCTCTGCCGGCGAGATCACACCGTGCAGCACATGATACAGCCCGTTAAATTTCTTGGTGCGCTCCAGGGGCAGTATGTCCGGGGGCTCCTCCACCACGCAGATCTTGCTGCCGTCGCGCTGAGGGTCACTGCACAGGATGCAGGGATCCATCTCGGTAACATTGGAGCAGACTGAGCACAGCTTCAAGCCGCGCTTGACGCCCAGTATTGCGCCTGCCAGCGCCTCCGCCTTTTCCTGCGGCGCCTGCAACAGGTGATAGGCCAGCCTCTGTGCGCTCTTGGGGCCGATGCCGGGCAGCCTGTTCAATTCCTCGATAAGCCGGGCGATAGGCCCCGCCGTACTGGAAAAGTCCATTCTCAACTCTTATGCTCCTTAGAAAAGGCCGGGTATGTTCATACCGCCTGTGATTTTGCCCAGGTGGCCCGTGGCCATCTCCTGAGATTTATTGATAGCCTCATTGACCCCTGCCACAACCATATCCTGCAACATCTCGACATCGTCCGGGCTGACCACTTCCGGCGCAATTGTGATGGAACGTATTTCCTGTTTGCCGTCAATGACTATTTTAATGGCTCCGCCGCCGACAGTGACCTCGGTAGTCATATTGGCCAGCTCCTGCTGTGCCTTGGCCAGCCTGGCCTGTAACTGCTGTGCCTGTTTGATCAGATTCTGGTTCATGTTCCCTCCAAATTCGGCTTCTGCCCGATAACTTTGCCGCCCCGCTGCTTCACTATATCAATCAGGTTGCTCTCCTTTTTGGACTTGCTTTCATCCTGCCTGCGTTCGATGATGGTGCACTGCAGCTTAAAGGGTTTGTCAAAGACCTCGCGCAGTTTTTTCTCCACGAGGAATTTATACTTGGGATCATCTATATAGTCGCGGTGGAACTTATGGTAAAAGCCCACTCTGAGCACATTATCCTCCAGGCTGAGGGGAATGCAGGCGCTGCGCATAAAGGCATCCAGGTTACCGGCAGAGCCCTCCCCGCGCAGAGAATTGATAAAGACCTTCCACTGGCTGTAAACATGGCGGAACTCCTCTGATCCCTCGATATGCACGGGCACTTCCTCTTCCGCGCTCATCTCCAGTGGCATGGCCTCGGCTTTGCTCTCCAGCGGCTCCTTTTTTGCCGCCGGCTGTGTGCTGCGTGCTGTGGTGT
>CAZTHJ010000254.1:0-2278 GCA_964613565.1 uncultured Dehalococcoidales bacterium
ACCTTTTGTGCATCAGGAGCTTTTACACGAAATACCGCACTGCCGTCAGGCATTATCTGCGGATATTTACCTCCCCTTATATTAGTTGAAGCGGGTATCCCGACAAGACTATATTTGTTGAACCTGGATACATCGACCGGTTTGAAGATAAGTTGGGAGAACATGTAGAGGCTGTTTTTCCAGACTTTGAAGTCATGTACGCCCGGTTCAAGATAATAGATATGGGGAACATTGTTTGCGTTCAGGTAGTCGTGTGTGCGCTGGCTGAAAGTAATCAAACCATCAGCATCACCGCATGAGATCCATAGCAGCTTAAGTTTCTTTCTGGTTTCATCAGGATTTGGCACCAGCTGCTCAGGAGGTTTGGTATTCGGGGCTGATGAGAATCCGCCTATCCAGGCAAACCAATCAAGATTGCCCAGTCCGAAATTAAGCGATTGTCCTCCACCCATCGACAGGCCCGCGATGGCACGGTGTTCATGGTCTTTGATTACCGGATACTTTTTCTCAATAAAAGGAATAAGGTCGTTAAGCAGATCCTTCTCGAATGTTGCAAAGGCCTGTACCCTGTCAGGCGACATCATGTTTTTACCCACGCGGTCATCCTTCAAAGCCCTGCCGTTAGGCATTACTACTATCATCGGCTCAATTTTGTTATCGGCATATAGATTATCCAAGATAACTTGCGGCTGTCCTCCATTAAGCCATTCCTTTTCATCACCACCAATACCGTGCAAGAGGTATAAAACAGGGTATTTTTTGCTTTTTGAATATCCCGGGGGAGTGTAGATAATTGCCCTCCGGTTTGTCCCAACCGTTTTTGAGGCATAGGTTATGGTATCTATTTTCCCATGAGGAATTCCATTGCGCAGGATATCATATCCCTGGGGAGCATGGTTTTCTGTATTTTGTGAATTTGCATAAAAACAGAACACAACCAGGGCAGTAATAAGGGAAGATAACTTTTTCATGGTAGTTTCAGAATATTTATCAATAGTTGAAAAATTATTTCTTAAATAGCATTGGTGCGAATTCGTTTAAGCACCTGCGCCAGGTAAGCCACTCATGCGCAGTTCCCTGAGATTCGTAGTAGACGTACCTGATACCCGCTTTTTCCAGCATAGCGCGGAATGCTCCGACAGAGCCGGGGAACGGGTTTGGTTCTTTAGTCCCCAGGCCAAGCCAGAATAGCTTGATTTGCTTATTCAGTGCCTCTCCGTCTTTGAATTTCCCGTTCATAAATGTTGCTGGGTCAATTACTGTAGTATTCGGAAAATTGGATGTCCCGCTGAAACCCCCTATGTATGAGAACTTGCTGAGGTTGTTCATTGTGATCTGTATGGTCTGGTTGGCGCCCATCGATAGGCCTGCCATAGCTCTGTGCCCGCGGTCGGAAAGAGTACGGTATGTGGCGTCAATCATCGGAATTATTTCATTGATCAGTACCTCCTCGAAGGTTGAAATACCACCAGGTCCTCCTGGAGGTCCTCCGGGATTCTGCGCCTGTGCCTGGTTTGGTTTTGTTGCATAGCCTTTATCCATCACAATGATCATCGGAACAGCTTTCTTCTCAGCGATCAGGTTGTCGAGGATCAGGTTGGCTTTACCCTGGACCGGCCATCCCGTCTCATCTTCACCCATACCGTGCTGGAGATAGAGAACAGGATAACGGGCGGAGATATTCTTGTCATACTCGGGAGGAGTATAAACAAAACAACGCCGCCAGGCCTGAGTGATCTCAGAGAAATACAGATTCTCCCTGACCTGGCCGTGCGGGATATTTTTCAGGGCATAGAATTCCTGGTCTTTGGCAGGGATTTCAATTCCGCTGCCCCAGCGGCTGGCTCCATAGAAAAACATACTTCCCGGATCAGGGACCTGCGCACCGTCGATATTTAGCTGGTAGTAGTGAAAACCCTCATCCTGAGGCCGTGAATAACCGGTCCATACACCCTTGTCATCTTTTACGAGATCATATCTGACTCCTCCTATGTCGAGCTGCACCTTCTGAGCCTCTGGTGCTGAGATGCTGGCCCTTACACGTCCTTCTGAGTTTACCTGCGGGAACTGTCTTCCCGGCTGATTTGAGGATGCCGGTTTAAAATCTTCCACCGATATTGTCTGAGTCGTCTGGGCCAGACAAACTGTCCCGGTAAACAATATCACCGGTAAAAAGCTTGAATATCTGAATCTCATTTATTGACTTCTTTTATTATTTATCTGCATTAGTGATGCGTTAATATTTCGTTGAAATTAAATAAGTTAAGTTGTTCTTTGA
>CAZTHJ010000255.1:0-2274 GCA_964613565.1 uncultured Dehalococcoidales bacterium
GGCCTGCCCCTATCAGGTACCGCTAGAGAATTGCACCTTATCATCCTGGATAACGGGCGCAGTGAGATGCTGCGGGGAAAATACAGGGAACTGTTTACCTGCATCGGCTGCAGGGCCTGCAACAAGCACTGCCCCATACGACATGCTTTAATGGATGTGGATTACATGTGGACGCCGAAAAATTATTTAACGCAGTTTCTCTATGGAATCGGCAGGTCGCTGGATACCTGCCTGCATTGCCAGGGCTGCCACGTGGAATGTCCCGTGGATATCAATCTGCCCCATCTTATGTGGCAGGCAAAAAGAGATTTTAGCGGGGAGCATGGCATATCCTTGAGCCATAAGCTCCTGGGAAGGCCGGAAATCCTGGCAAGGCTGGGCACGCTGCTGGCGCCGCTGGCCAATCTGATGATGAAGTTCAGGCCTTTGAGAGTTGTCATGGAGAAAGTCACCGGCATTGACCGCAGGACCAATTTGCCCATATTTCATATTGATACATTCAGGAGCTGGTACAGAAGGCATGGCTGATGATTTGATGAGAAATAAAAAAGCGGCCTATTTTACGGGCTGTTTTCATAATTACTACTATCCGGAAGCAGGCAAAGCCACCGCTGCCGTGCTGCAAAGGAATGGAATAACCCTGGCCGTGCCGGACCAGGTCTGCTGTGCGCTGCCTATGGTGTCCAAGGGTAACTATGCTGATGCAGAAAGGAATATGAAGTTTAATCTGAAAAAGCTGGCCAAGCTGGTGAACCAGGGCTATGTAGTCATTGTAAGCTGTTCAAGCTGCGGGCTGTTTATCAAGGAGGACTATCCCATTTATATCAATACTGAAGATGCTCACAAGGTGGCAGACAACCTGTACCACGTTACGGAATATCTATTGAAGCTGGACCAGTACGGGCTGCTGGATAAAAATTTTGACAGGATTGATAAATCGGTTTTCTATCATACGCCCTGCCATCTCCGGGCGCAGGGACTGGGCCAGCCTTCAGTAAAATTGCTGCAGATGCTTCCAGGGGTAAGTATAAAAAAAATCAGCGAAGAATGCTGTGGCATGAGCGGTGCCTATGGTTATGAGAAGGTGAATTACGATCTAGCCTCCCATATAGGACAAAAACTTGGGGAGGATATCAGGGATAACACGGCCGACCTTTATGTTACTGACTGCGGCGGTTGCCGCCTGCAGATAAGGGCTGTGGGCGGTAAAGAGGCCTTGCATCCCATGGTCGTGCTATCTGTCGCCTACGGTTTAAAAATCTAAGGGATGAATTAAGCGCTCTCAGTCCAGCCATCAGGCCAAAGGACTGATCCTCTTAGCACCGATCTGCCTGCCTCTATACTGAGATTGTCGCCGATAATGCAGTCATAAATAGACTGGCTGCCCATGATATGGCTGGCTGAGCCGATGATGCTATTTGTAATATTTGCCTTATGCTCTATTTGCACACTTTCCCATAATACGGAAGACTCTATAACGGCATTTCTGCCCAGCTTGCAGCCGGAACCGAGCACCGAGGGCCCCCTCATCACAGCATTCTCTGCGATCTCGCAGGCATCTCCGATGAGGACAGGGCCTTCGATTATGGCGCTGGGGTGAATTTGACAATGTCCCGTGATTTTGATTTCTCCATTAAAATGGTTAATTAATAGATCGTGATTGGCCTTTAAGTATTTTTCCGGGGTGCCGATATCTATCCAGTAGGCTTCTGATTTATAGCCTGATATGGTTATTCCCTCTGCCAGCAGGGCGGGGAATAATCCCTTTTCGAACATATAAGGAGTATGGGGAGGTATTCTCCCCAGCACCTCAGGCTCGATGATATAAATCCCGGCATTTATCATATTGGTGGTAACCCTGTCCGGGGGTGGTTTTTCAATGAAATTTATTGCCATACCGTTTGAGTCTGTTTCCACTACGCCATATATTGTAGGGTTCTCCACAGGAGTCAGGGCAATGCTCACCGCGGATTTGCTTTTCTTATGCTGCTCGATCATAGCAGACAGGTCGATCTCGGTAAGAATATCACCGTTTAAGACAATAAAGCTGCCATCCAGCAGCGCTTCAGCATTTTTTACCGCCCCGGCAGTTCCCAGCGGGCTTGATTCAATCAAGTAAGTGAGATGAATACCCAGTTTTGAGCCGTTACCCAATGCTGCCTTGATGGGGGCAGGATTGTATCCCATGGCCAGTATGATGTCGCTGATTCCGTAATGCTTCAAGTAGAGCAGCAGGTGTTCCAGAAAAGGCCGGTTCAGGATGGGCACTATGGC
>CAZTHJ010000256.1:0-2269 GCA_964613565.1 uncultured Dehalococcoidales bacterium
CAAGGCCCTGCTGGCAATCGGCAGCGCCCTCGTCAGTCATCGGGCTGAAATCCTTAAGGCGAACAAGCTGGACTATGAGGAAGGCAAAAAAGCCGGTATGAGCATATCCCTGCTTGACCGCCTTTTACTTACTCCTGAAAGGATAAGGGGCATTGCCAAAGACGTTGAAACCGTAGCTGCCCTGCCCGATCCAGTGGGAGAAATCATGGAAGAGCGCACTTTGCCTAACAGGCTTAAACTGAGCAAGGTAAGGGTGCCGCTGGGCGTCATCGGTGCCATATATGAAAGCAGGCCCAACGTAACTGTTGACATTTCCGCGCTTTGCCTTAAAGCCGGCAACGCAGTGCTACTCAGGGGCGGCAAGGAATCTCTGCGCTCAAATCTGGCGCTGGCCAGGCTCATACAGGATACAGCCAGCTCGGCCGGCATACCCCAGGGCGCTGTTGAATTTATTCAGTCCACGGACAAGGCACTGGTGGATGAGATGCTGCAGATGAGAGGAATAATTGACCTCATCATACCGCGCGGCGGCGCCGGCCTGATCAAACATGTAAGCGAAAATGCTGCCATGGCGGTTGTATCCGGCGGTATCGGTGTCTGCCATACCTATGTGGATAAGGATGCCGACATAAAAAAGGCAGTGGCCATTGTTTATAATGCCAAAGTGCAGAGGCCTACGGTCTGCAACGCACTGGACACCATACTGGTACATAAGGATATCGCTGCGGAGTTCCTGCCCCTCATGGGCAAGGAATTATCCAGAGCAGGGGTTCAAATGCACTGCGACCCGGCTTCCCTGCAGATTTTAAAGCGAATAAAAGGATTAAAATCCAGCCCGGCAGCAAAGTCCGACTGGGGCAGGGAATTCCTCGCCCTCATCTGCGCAGTAAAAACTGTAGAGTCCCTGGATGCAGCCCTGGAGCACATCGACAAATACGGCTCGGGGCATTCTGAAGCTATTGTCAGTGAGAATAAAAAGGCCTCAGAACGATTTTTGAAGGAGGTTGATGCCGCCTGCGTCTATTCCAATGCCAGCACGCGCTTTACGGACGGGGCGCAGTTCGGCATGGGAGCCGAGATCGGCATCAGCACGCAGAAATTCCATGCCAGGGGACCCATGGCACTGAGAGAGATTACCACTTACAAGTGGGTGATCCGGGGCAACGGCCAGGTCAGGCCCTAGGTTAGACTCTGGATAACCTTACTCTGAATCTCGAAGAGCTGCTTAAGGCCGCTGTCAGCCAGCAGCAGAAGCGAGTCAATGGCGTCTTTTGAGAAAGGCCTGCCCTCAGCGGCTCCCTGTATTTCCACGTATTCATCCTTGTCCGTCTTGACCACGTTGAAATCCACGGAAGCCCTGAAGTCCTCTTCGTAGCAGAGGTCCAACAAATCCACGCGGTCAACTATGCCGACGCTGGTTGCGGCTACGGCACTTTTCAAAGGGATTGTTTTCAGCATGCCTGATTTTTTCAGGTTATGCAGTGCCAGGTATAAAGCTACGTAACTGCCCGTAATGGAAGCAGTCCTGGTGCCTCCGTCCGCCTGAATCACATCACAATCCACAGTCAAGGTTCTTTCTCCCAGCAGCCTTAAATCGGTTACAGCCCGCAGGCAACGGCCGATCAGGCGCTGTATCTCCTGGCTGCGACCGGCAATTTTATATACAGGGTTGTTCCTGTCAGTCCTGGTATGGGTGGAACGCGGCAGCATGGCATATTCGGCAGTAACCCAGCCGCTTTCCTGTCCCCTGAGAAAGGCAGGAACTTTTTCTTCCACGGACACCGCACAGATAATCCTGGTCTTGCCCAGCTCTATCAGCACCGAACCTTCTGCAAATGCCTGGTAATTAAGCACGATGTTAACCGGCCTGAGCTCGTTATAATCGCGTCCATCGATTCTTTTCAAGGATAAACAATTCCTTAATAATTTGTCTTTATTCTATTAGTATAGCAGAGAAAGCGCTCTATATGTACGTGTCTGGAGCATGTTGTGTACAGCCTACAAACTTGACAGGCAAGATTAGGCTGATGTAAATTATAGCTTAAACTTTTTTATTGAATCTGTTCAAAAATGGATACGTTAATATAACTCCAGTGGAGGTCTACGTCTATGAAAGCAATCAATAAAACCGCCGTTTTGGTATGCCTGCTCCTGCTATGTACCTTCGTGGCACAGATTGCCCTGCCAGCCCTGGCGCTGGCTGCCGACGAGGAGATGGTCGCACTCTCTACCAAATACCCCGAGCTTAAGGGAACTGCAGTCGGCGACT
>CAZTHJ010000257.1:0-2250 GCA_964613565.1 uncultured Dehalococcoidales bacterium
CAGCCCTGGCTAAGGTCAGGGAATTCGAAAACAGGGGGGATAAACACTTGTACGACAATTACTGATCAACGACAGGCACGGGTTACAACGAAGACCAAATAAATGGCGTTTTACATTTATTCTCTTTTAATCTCCCCAATATAAATCAGTAATCAGTAAAATGAGATATTTTATTAAGGAGCCAATTTCATGCAGATTCCCTCTTCTAGATGGTACCCGTTCATCCCGCAGCGCAGGTCGCGCAGGGTATATGATCCAGCCAGGACAATTCCACCAGATATAATAGCCAAACTGCAGGCTGCCTGCCGGGAATTCAGGCCTTTCCCGCAGGCACGCGCTGTGCTTCACAAAGGTGACTGCGATGCTGTATTCAGGGGAGTTGTGGGCACATACGGGAAAATCAAGGGAGCAGTCACCTTTATTGCTTTTATCGGCGATATGTCCGACAACAATATCCAGGAGAAAGTGGGCTACATTGGGGAAGCCATGATCCTGGAGGCTACTGCCCTGGGGCTGGCTACCTGCTGGGTAGGCGGCTTTTTCCGCCCGGACACCATAGCAGAATTGATGGAGGTTGGCAGTACAGAAAAGATACTGGGGGTTACCCCTGTGGGCTATGCTATTGAGAACGAAACCTGGGAAGAGAAGCTGATGGCTGGCTTTGGCAGAAATCATAAACGTCTGCCGCTATCACAACTAGTCAGCGGGCTTGAGCAAAATCTCTGGCCGGACTGGATAAGAAACGCTGTGGAATCCGCCCGTCTATCTCCTTCAGCAATGAACCGACAGCCCTGGCACTTTCATGTGGAACCTGATGCCATTACTGTATCGGTGAGAACACGGGGTCCCCAATTTACTGTTTCCAAGCGACTGGATTGCGGCATTGCCATGCTGCATATAGAAGTCGCTGCTCTGTACAGCGGAGTATGTGGTGAATGGGAATTCCTGGAACCCACAAAGGTGGCACGATTCAAACTCTTGTGATCAGCGTCAGACTTACTATGGAAAGAGAAGCAAGCTAAAATTCCCGACTATAGTCCATTTGCCGTGCTGCGGACTGTAATGTCCTCTGAGAAGCGATGGGAGACCGCCTTATGTATAAGATACAAATAGGGTATCCCCAGGTTGGTTTCAACCAGGGAATTGACGATTAAAGGCATAATACCTGCCGGCCGTATTCCGGAAATAAGCAGTACAAACTCCCAGCTGAACTGTATCCCGACTCCGATAGCTAGTAAATGCAACAGGTTAGTCCTCTTCTCCGCTGGCAAACGCAGATTTCGTATGATCAGTAAGATATAGCCTGCTGCCATGATGAGGCCCATCACTCCATGATAATATGATGTACCTCGATGGATTTCGATTTGTGTGAAATTGCCGCCAAAAGACTGGCTCAGCAGCGCAATGGCAATCCAGGCGCTGATTATCAGAAGGCTCCATTCAACAGCCCTGCCGTCTCTGTCGAACAATAGCCAGATCCAGGCAAAATTGGTCAAGCCGTAGCTGAAACTCAGCCAGAGCAAAAACCAAAAGGGGTCTGCGCCGTTGACTACCCTGGTCTGCAGTAACAGGTAAAAAATACCGTAGTCCACCGCAAAATATATAATGCCGCCAGCAATACCGGCCAGCAATGCTATGTATTTTCTGCGCCAGAGCAAAATAAGGGTAAATGCCACCAGCCAGCCTATATCGAGATAGATGTAAAGAT
This sequence comes from uncultured Dehalococcoidales bacterium, assembly GCA_964613565.1. Taxonomy (GTDB): domain Bacteria; phylum Chloroflexota; class Dehalococcoidia; order GIF9; family UBA5629; genus CAZTHJ01. The sequence goes on from CAZTHJ010000257.1 coordinate 1,709, forward strand.
AATTTAGCGTCCTGGCTGCAATCAGATCCATGTGGTCACCCTATAAAATTATTATGCGGCGAAAAACTGCCCAATGATAGCATGAACATGAGGCTGAATAAAAGACTTTTTACTGCAGTACATTGCATAAATAAGTACGTTTAATGTCAGTTAATACCGGTCAAATTTTTCATTTTTTATCAATGCTTAATCTAGCATCTCTGCCGAATTATTGTTAAAATGGTGATTGAAGAGTGATGCAATATCATGTTTAGCTTGAATTTAACCTATTTTGTACAGGCTGTTAATGCTGATAGCATTAACAGCGGTAGATAAAATGTTGAATTCAATTAAAGATGCCAATCTCAGGTCGCTACAAATGCTTGAGAACCTGTATGAAAAAGCGGCTCCCATCATCCGTCGCATCGCCAATCTTGATACTCTAAATTACGGAGAACTGCCAGTTAGCCCCTATGCACTGGTAGAAAGCAACCTTACACTGCGCATGGTACTTAATACACTGAAGAAAATGCCCGAGCCCAGGGATAAACTGTTGTCCAGCA
>CAZTHJ010000258.1:0-1369 GCA_964613565.1 uncultured Dehalococcoidales bacterium
GAACACATTCGGCAATTTCATCTGCCACATTTTGAGGGCTTCTTCTGCGGAATTTGGGACCCATTAGAAAACGGTAGTCACAGAAGATGCAGCTATAAGGGCAGCCTCGAGAGGTGACAATGCTGGTAACCCTTGATTTCTGGTATTGAGGAGATTGATAGCGCTCAATTGGCAAAAGATGTCTGGCGGGGAATGGGAGCTCATCGAGATTTTTGATGTAGTCGTGCGGGCTGTTTCGACAGGGCTTGCCATCTTTCAGGTAGACAATACCTCTGATGTCCTCCGGTTTGCCCTTCCCATGCAATATCGAGTCGGCGAGTTCAGTCATAATAGCTTCGCCTTCTCCGATAACAACATAGTCAATATTATTCCCATTTAACATTTCTTCTGGTAAGGCGGTGGCATGGGCACCACCGATTACCACCGTGGCGTTAATTGATTCTTTAACTGTTTTGGCTAAGTTCAGGACTGTGGAGTAGAAGGGAGTGAGGCAGGTCATGCCAACTATTTTAGGTTGTTGCTCCTGGAGAATGTCCTTGAAATGAGATGCTAGTTTGGGCTGGGCATTCATGTCCAGAATATTGACCTGGTACCCTTTGGCTTCGAGTGTCGCAGCGAGATAGGCAAGGCCCAGTGGTGGCACCTTGATACCCTCTTCAATACTGGAGGTTGACGCATGTGGGTATATGAACAGGATATCCATTAGTTTTTATCTTAACAGCAGTACTTTCAAAATATGCCATGTTGCCCGGAAAGGATAAAGTGAGAATCTGACGGGACTGAGATGGGAATTGCCGGTGTTGCGATTGGGCATTTCAATGGGTATCTCTTTGATTTTCATACCTTTTTTAGCCATCTCCATCATCTGTTCAATAGCGGGATTGATGTCCGATGGTTTACTCAGTTTTTTGATGCTGCTGGCTTTGTAAATCTTAAATCCAGAGGTGACATCGGTGACTTGAGTGCGTCCCAGAATACTGATGATTTTGGAGAAGAAGACAATCCCAGATTTTCGGGCAATGCTCAAATTCTTGTAACTGGTGGTGAGGAACCTGCTGCCGAGCACTATGTCATAATCACCACTTTGCATTGCTGCCAGGAGTTTGGGAATATAGATGGGATTGTGCTGCCCATCGGCATCTAATTGCAGGATGTACTCATAGCCTTGATTGATGGCGAACTGCTGTCCGGCGTACTGAGCAGCGCCATAGCCTCGCTTGGCATTATAGTCTTTAACGCTGGCGCCGTATTCTCTGGCGATTCGGGCGGTATTGTCGGTAGAGCCATTGTTGATGACAAATATGGCATCGATATGCTTCTTGGTCTCTTGTACTATAGGGCCGATGGTTGCCTCTTCATTATAGGCTGG
>CAZTHJ010000258.1:1498-2248 GCA_964613565.1 uncultured Dehalococcoidales bacterium
TTTCTTTTAGGCTCGTAACTGATCGGAACATTGTTTCCAGCGATAGCAATTATCATACTGGCTAGCTCATTTATAGTAGTTTCTTTGCCACTGGCTATCTGGAAGATTTCGCCAGATATTGGTTTGGTGGTCGTAAGGCAAATGTAAATTGCCTGGCAGATATCATCAACGTGGATAAAATCCCTGGTCTGCCTACCATCGCCATAGATTATCAATGGTTCATTCTGCATTACTGTTTTTATGTATTTTGCGATTACGCTTGTCTTGTGTTTGGAATAGGGGCCATAACTATTAGCAAACCGGAGCGAAACTGTGTTTAATCCGAAGGAGTGGTAGTATGCAGTGCATAAGGCTTCGCCGGCTAATTTGGAAGCTCCGTAGGGTGAAATCGGTTTAGGAATTTTGGTTTCATCTATTGGAGGAACTTGCTCGCCTACAGCCACATTTGAAGAAGCGAAAATGAAGGTATTTACTCCTGTACGTCGACAGGCTTCTAATAAATTGGACGTACCTCTGGTGTTAATGTCCCATGTTTCCTGCGGTTTTGTCAGCGATTCTAGAACTCTGGTGTGTGCGGCTAAGTGAACTATTGCATCGACTTCTTTTACTGCTTCCTCCACACTATCCTGGTTTCTAATGTCACCTATTATTACGGCATCATCTGAGAGCTGGCAGCCGGCAGAGAGAAGATTCTCTTTATTGCCGGTAGATAGATTATCGAGGATTTTAATTCCGAAGCCGTGACTGATA
>CAZTHJ010000259.1:0-2247 GCA_964613565.1 uncultured Dehalococcoidales bacterium
TGTTTTGTCAAGCGTTCTAACCCCTTTTTCTATTCCGCCCAGTGCCCCCTCCAGGATAGAGCGCGGGCAGGCGATATTCATCCTCTGGAAGCCGCTGCCGCCCGAGCCGAAGAGGAAGCCGTCGTCCAGCCCCACCCTGGCCTTTTCCCGCATGAAGCTGCGCAGGGACATGGCATCCATGCCCAGCTCGCTGCAGTCCAGCCACAGCAGGTAGGTGCCCTGCGGCCGGACTGGCCTGATACGCGGGATATGACTTTGAAAGTAGTCCAGGGCAAATTCCAGATTGCACTGCAGGTATTCCAGCACCTGCGACAGCCAGTCGTCACCGTCCCTGTAGGCCGCTTCCAGCGCAACCAGGCCGAAGAGATTGGGTATGGGGCAGATGCTTGAGCGCGTTTTAATAAACTCCCGGCGCAGTTTCTCGTTGGGGATGATGATGGATGAGGCCTCCAGACCGGCCAGGCTGAAGGTCTTGGAAGGGGCCATGCAGACGATGCTGTTCTGCTCGAATTCCTCTGATAACGTGGCGAAGGGCGTATGCTGATAACCCTTATACAGTATCTCGCAATGTACTTCATCTGAGATTACCACAGCGCCGTGGCCGATAATAATCTCTCCCAGACGGGTGAGTTCTTCTTTTTCCCAGAGCCGGCCCACCGGGTTCTGCGGGTTGCAGAGTATGATGGCCTTGATATGGCCGGGGATAGGCCCCATGCCCATCCTGGGCTTGAACTTGCCCTCCAGGCCGGCAAAATCCATATCATAAACGCCGTCCGCCAGCTTCAGCTCATTGTTGACAATCTGGCAGCCGCTGCGCATGACCGTGGGGAAAAAAGGATAATATACGGGCTGCTGCAGTATGACCTCGTCGCCGGGATGGGTCAATGACCTCAGTGCGACGTGCAGGGCAGGAATCACGCCCGGCGTAAAGACAATCCACTCCGGCTGGATTTTCCAGTTGAATTTGCTCTGCATGCGCTGTACCACGGCATCGATCACGCCCGCCCCTGGCTGCGTATAGCCGTAAAAGGGGTGCCCGGCGCGCTTTTGCAGCGCCTCCACGATGGGCTGCGCCACGGGAAAGTCCATATCCGCTACCCACATGGGGATGATATCCTCGCTGCCGAAGATCGTTGCTACGGTATCCCACTTGGCACAGTCGGTATTTCTTCTATCGCAGACCCGGTTAAAGTCGTATTTCAAGTAGATATCCTCCGCTGTTAATTCTCAAAACTGCACCCCCTCAAAGAGGTCTTTCTCATTACATTTGCCCTTTACTTCGGGATAGGCGCGCATATAGAATTCGCTGTGCCGGCCGAAGATTTCAATCACGCTGCGCAGGCTGAGGCGGCGCTTGCCGCCGATCTGGCTGAAGTGGCAGGCAATGGCCTTTTTCCTGGTTTCGATAGCCTGACGGTTTAGCTTGATAGCGGCATGCACGGGATATTCCACAGCGGCAATGCCGCCCAGGTCGACGTCCCGGTTCTGTCCCATGCGGTGCGGGTCCTGGCCGAAAAGCGGCATCAGCCTTAGCATGAGACGCATCAGCTTTTTCTTCATCACAACATAGTACAATTTTTGTGGGGCATAGGTAGACCCTGAAGAGGGGAAAAGGGAGGGGTCAGCCGCGGCATGGAAAGCGGCCAGGGCTGCCTGATGGGTGACGATATGGTCCGGATGGCGGTAGCCGCCAATGGGGTCGAAGGTAATCACAACCTGAGGTTTGATCTCCCTTATTACCTTCACCATGCGTTCCGTCACCTCTTGCAGGGGGGCATTCACCAGTGCCTCGGTATGCCCGTTATCCGCGGAGCCGGACATGCCGGAATCGCGGTAGCCCAGGTGGATAACGCCGGCCAGTCCCAGTATCTCGGCGGCACACATCAGCTCATTCCAGCGCATATCGCCGGCTGAGGCATGACCCTGCATAGCTCCAGGGGGAATAATCCCGGCCTCGCCGCGGGTAGTGCAGGCGTAATAGACCTTGACTCCCCCAGCGGCGTATTTTGCCAGTGTGCCGCCCAGGCCGAAGGTCTCATCATCCGGGTGTGCCCCGATAAAGAGCAGTCTTTTCTGTGCTTCCATTATATGCTGATGGCCATTATTATGATGCTTAATGATAATGCTCATTGCGCTTCTGGATCAAATAATAAAACAGGAGCTATCAAAAGTAGTAGAATATGCTTAGTAACTGCTGAAAAAGAGGTGCAGGACACTTCCTGCCGAGGGGCTGGGGGTGTCCCCCAG
>CAZTHJ010000260.1:0-2243 GCA_964613565.1 uncultured Dehalococcoidales bacterium
GCGAGGCTTTTTCCTGGATGAACCGCCGCAGCCGGGCTACCGGCTCTACGGCAAAGACCTGCCGGGCGGTTTGGGCGGCTTCCAGAGCTACTCTGCCTGTGCCCGCTCCCCCGTCAATGACCACTTTCTGAGCCAGAGAGGTAATCATGGTAACCTCCCGGAAGTCCCATTGATGAAATTCCAGCGAATCATAAGCCTCGGGACATTTGTTGTAAACGAGCAGGTCGGCAACGGTCCAGACCAATATATCGCTACATTTTACTAATTCCTGACTATTGGCGGCGGGTGAGAATTGCGCCATAACCTGCTCGACAAAATACTGAATTTGGGGGCACTTTTTCACCAGGAAGCTTTTAAGGGAAGGATTCGCCCAGAGAACTGCGGAGAACTCCCTCTTTGGCACCCAACCCGGGAAGTATCCTATCTGAAAGGATTCCAGAAGAAACATATCCTCAATTTCAAGAGATACTCCCTTGAATATACGTCTGAACATGTTCGCTTCTGACACTGCAACTCGCCTCCTCGACTCACAGCGGGTTATTATTAGTGCAATATGCCTGGTTTGCCAAATTCTAGCACCTGTTGCCTTCGTTATCAAACCGCATACGTGAAATATATTTGAAGTCAGCGCCATGCCTGATATAATGGAGGTTGATATAACGGATAGCTGTAGTGTTTAAAATGGTTTATAATTAGCTCTGGAATTGGATTTCAGGCTGGTGTTTAATTTATGGATTTAAACCTGATATTCATTATTTTCGTCATTGCTATTGCGCTAGTTTTTGATTATACCAACGGAATGCACGATGCCGCCAATTCCATTTCCACCATTGTCTCCACCAAGGTGCTGAAGCCCCGCCAGGCGGTCCTCTGGGCCGCCTTTTTTAATTTCATCGCTTTTCTCATCTTCGGCACGACGGTTGCCAACACCATCGGCAAGGGGATGATTGATGTCAATACCGTCACTCCTACTGTAATCCTGGCCGGGGTTTGCGGCGCTATATTCTGGAACTTGATTACCTGGTATCTGGGTTTACCCAGCAGTTCTTCTCATGCCCTAATTGGCGGATATGCCGGAGCAGCTATCGCCAAGGGTGGTTTCGGGGTAATAATAGCCAGCGGCTGGTACAAAACACTGGCTTTCATTGTCCTGGCGCCTTTAATCGGCATAGTCCTGGGTTTTATATTAAGGGTGGCAGTAACCTGGATTGTGTATAAGCAGAGTCCGGCCGCTATTAATAAATGGTCTCGTATTCTGCAGATTTTTTCCGCTGCCGCTTATAGTCTGGGTCACGGTGGCAATGACGCCCAGAAAACGATGGGCATCATCACCAGTCTTCTTCTCGCCGGAGGCTTAATCCCTGAATTCAAGGTTCCTTTGTGGGTAGTATTAAGTGCACATGCCGCTATTGCTCTGGGTACTATCAGTGGTGGCTGGCGTATTGTAAAGACAATGGGACAGAAGATAACAAAGCTGACACCTATTGATGGTTTCTGTGCTGAGACAGCAAGTGCAGTCAGTATTTTCACAGCCACCCACCTGGGCGTTCCGGTAAGCACCACCCACGTAATCACTGGAGCCATATCGGGTGTAGGTGCAGTAAAGAGGGTCAGCGCTGTGCACTGGGGCGTGACCATCAGTATTGTCTGGGCCTGGATTTTTACCATTCCAGCGTCGGGTATTATCGGTGGCCTTCTTTATTCGTTAATGAGACTGTTCTTCTAAACGGTATCCATATTGGCCTATTCGTTGCATTTCCACCGGGTAATTCCTGGTTTTTACCTGTACAATCGGGGGAAAAATATTATTCGCAGGCACAAAAAACAATCACACACCTGATGGTAAAATTCTCATACGCGTGCTTCAAGCCCTAAAACCGGGTTCTATTCATCCCTGTTTATATATATTGCTGTGTGGTGGAAGGTGTCTAGCACTTAGCTGTTGAAATAGTCGCTATCAATAATTTCCTCTCCCCTCCGTGGGAGAGGAAAAAGGTGAGGGGGCTTCATATCTCACCCTCACCTAGCCTCTCCCATCAAGGGTGAGGTATCCTAACGTTAATCTACGCAACGAAGTATTAGTCCTTTTTCCGCTCTTCCCTCTTGGTGCGCTTGCTTACCTCATCGGCTTTAGCCAGCAGCCAGATGAAGGTGCCCAAGAGAGCGAGGAAAATCCCCACACCAATAGGACCAGTCCAGAATAATACCATCCACAGGTTTTCCATCTTCTTGTCCTCCTTTTT
>CAZTHJ010000261.1:0-2228 GCA_964613565.1 uncultured Dehalococcoidales bacterium
GGAGTCAAGGTTACACAGGATTCGCCTGGAGGTCGCAACAGGGGAAAGCGTGAGGTGAACGATCTTGGACTCTTTAGTCTCAAATCAAAATATCATCATCAAGTCTGCCAGAATTAGCCATAGGTCTAAACCGATTAAACAGCCAACTAGGATCCCTCTCGCGGGATCAAGAGAATCGATATCACGGTCTCTGGTTATCCATGTCGATTGGGAAATACTTTCTGCAGCCGGGTTCATCTCCATTGGACGGATATTATACATGATTTGATTGGTATTGACAATATGTCACTTACAAAAATTGACCTACTGACATTTTTTGCACGACTTAAGCGTTTTCAGCCAAGAAGGCTTAAGGATGTGCCGGGCAAGGCGGTGGTGGGAGGGGCGGGTCAAATCTCTGGGGTCGCGAAAGGTAGTACCGGCGGGCAATGGTGCGGAAATTTTCTCAGTTTGGGAGTCCCAGGGTATAAAAAACGTCGAAAGTGGCAAGGGGGGATATCTTCGGCTATGTCGGACCCAACGGGGCCGGCAAGACCACCACCATCAGGATACTGCTGGGCCTGCTGCAGGCCGATGCCGGCAAACTGGAGATACTGGGCAGCGACATTAATCTCAGCCGCACCAGGCGCAGCATAGGCTTTGCCCTTGACCCGGATGGCCTCTATGACAATATGACGGCAGAAGAGAACCTGCAGTTTTACGGTCGCATCTACGGCGTGCCTGAAGCTGCAGGCAGGATCTCCAAGCTTCTGCATGCGGTGGGGCTTGCGGGCAGGGAGAGCGACCGGGTGGGTACCTATTCCAGGGGCATGAGGCAGCGGCTGGCACTGGCCAGGGCTATGGTGCATGACCCGCAGGTTCTGGTGCTGGACGAACCCACGGCCGGTGTCGACCCCACCGGCCAGATCGAGATACGGCAGATCATGCTGGACCTGGCAGGCAGGGAGGATAAAACGGTATTTCTCAGCTCGCATAACCTGGACGAGGTGCAGCGTATATGCAACCGTATAGCCATTATCGACCGGGGCGAAATCAAGCTCTACGGGGAACTGGAAAGCCTGAGGCTTAGCATGGGCCGAGGGCGGGTTTTGATCAGGATTTCCGGGGAAGTGCCGCAGCCGCTGATGTCTGATCTGGCTGGCATGGAGGGGATGGGATTTGAGGAATACAAGGGGGATATGCTGATTTTTGCACCTGCCAGAGGCATGGAAGTATCTGACATTGTGGGATTTCTGGCCGGACTTGGAGTCAAAATTGAAGGGGCAGCCAGGCAGGAAGCCTCTCTGGAGGAAATGTACTCCGCAATATTGAAGGAGGCTGAACCCGCATGAGAGAAATAGCCCTTGTCATGCTTTCCGGAATCAGGCAAAATATGAGATTAAAAATAGCTTTCATGGTCTTTGTCAGCACTGTTCTGATAGTTGCGGCCGGCATCGCCATAGCCTTTTGCCTGCTCCTCATAGCCCCGGAGATGCGGGCTGAATTCCCGGACAGGTATAAGCTCGAGCAGTATCTGGGTGTGATTGTTTATTCAGCCTGTCTGATAGGTCTAGGTGTGAATATGAATGCCTTTGCTTTCCAGTCTATGACCAGGGAAAAGGCACGCGGCAATATCCAGTCGCTGCTGGCCACACCGCTGTCAACAAGGAATATCTGGATCGGCAAAAGCCTGGCTGTCTTTTTGCCCGGCCTGGTCGTGGGCGAAGTCCTGGCCTTAATTGCCCTTGTCTCTATCAATTACATATATTTCGTGCCGAGATTGGGCTTTCTGCTGACTCCCTGGATGGCGGTCAGCATGTTTGTGGCCCCTGCCCTGGTCTACCTGTGTCTGAGCCTACTGGCATACCTGGTGGGCCTGACAGGCAAGCCGGCCACCGCCAATCTGATTGTGCAGGTCTTTCTGCCCGTCATAGTTTCACTCATGATCAACCTCATGATGCGAGATGTGCTGCAGATTGCCGGCTGGAGTATCATTTTGTTTAACCTCGGCATAGCCGTCGTAATTGCGGCACTCATACTCTTATTGCAATCCCGTCTGACCAGGGAGCGCATAGTTCTTTCGCAATAGGAGCTTGTTTTGAGCGGTATAGAGATTGTAATGGCAAGGGATTTCAGGGAGATCTGCCGCGGCAATGCATTTCGCATCTTGTTGATCATCATTGCCGTGGTCATGCTGGCTGCGTCTGCAGGCATTACCCTTGCCCTGCGGGGGCAGGCCTGGCTGGGGG
>CAZTHJ010000262.1:0-2205 GCA_964613565.1 uncultured Dehalococcoidales bacterium
TCCTGATATCGCTGCTGTGATAGTTGAGCCTATAGCTGGCAATATGGGCGTTGTATTGCCAAAGCCCGGGTTTCTGGAACACCTACGCAGTCTGACTCGACGATCCGGAGCGCTGCTCATCTTCGATGAGGTTATAACAGGTTTTAGAGTAGCTTACGGTGGTGCTCAGAGCCTCTATGGCATATCTCCCGACTTGACCTGCCTGGGAAAGATTATAGGCGGCGGCTTCCCTATAGGAGCCTACGGCGGCAGGAAAGATATTATGAAAATGGTGGCGCCTTCAGGGGCAGTGTACCAGGCCGGGACGCTTGCCGGAAATCCAGTGGCTATGACTGCAGGCATCGAAACACTCAGCATATTGAAGGAATCTGACGTTTACGGCGACCTTGAGCGTAAGTCATCCCGTCTGACAAAAGGCATCACTGAAGCGGCAAGCAAAGCCGGGGTAGATATACAGCTGCCTCGATTAGGCTCGATGTTCACCATTTTCTTTACCAAGGATGCGGTCACGGACTATGAAACTGCCACCAGGGCAGACACCGAGCTCTATGCCAAATTCTTCCATGAGATGTTGTCTCAAGGCATATATTTACCGCCCTCTCAGTTCGAAGCCGCCTTCGTTTCCTTGGCTCACACTAATAAAGACATTCAGAATACTGTTGAAGCAGTCGAAAAAGCCTTCGATTCCCTCTAGATAAGAGTGTACAGGCTTGCAGCTCTGCTCCTATGGCTGTATTCGGCTGAATACGTATGGCATTTTAGAAATCATGAATTTTCTAGTAATGAGCAATTTTTTATTAGCTTCTAGAAATGTTTTATAATTACAGGTCGATACATGAAATTTGGTGGCTGGAGTAGCATTGTAGCCTTAAATATTTAAGACGACTTTGAATCATGATATACTTATACGTCAAAAATGTTAAAACAAGGGGGTAATTAGTTTATGCCAGACTATGCAGCTTTAAAGGCGAAGGTAGATGAACTGGAGGCAAGAGCATGGGATGTGCCGGCACTTGAAGCCAGGATTAGAAAGCTGTCTGCGGAGGGGATTCCAAAGAAAAAACTTAATCCTCAGGAGATGCTGGCGAAGAAGGAGCAGATTCTTGATCGCGTTCAACTGAGGGCAGAGGAATATAACTTCATTACCAAAAATTGTGCCCAGGGCACAGCGCTTGCCCTGATGGAAGAATTCGGTCTGGGCAATATGGAGATTATTAAGGCCTTGACCCCATTTCCCGGTATCGGCGGCACCGGCGAGATATGTGGCGGCATAACCGGAAGCCTGATTACCTTCGGGCTTTATTTTGGCAGTGATGACCGGCTGGATTATGAAGCCATGAATAATACTATAATGATTGCCCAGAAATTTATGGCTCAATTCGAAGGCAAAATAGGCCACATGTACTGTGCTGATATAATTGAAACGGTGATACTAGGGCATAGATTAAATCCCGGGGAAAGCGAACAGGCTATGATGACATTCGCGGGTGAGAAGGGTTTTGAGAAATGCGGCTTGCCTCCGGGCGTAGGTGTCAGGCTTGCCGCTGGGGTTATTATCGATAGCATGAAGTGACACAAGAGGCATTTCACATCTTGCCCCTTTTTCGATTGTAAAGCCTGCTGCGCAGGCTAGTTTGCTGTGTTACAGTGTTCTGAGGAGATTCCATGTCTGGTATTGTTTGGCATATCTTCGCCTTTGGCGTTATTGTTATTTTTCTGGCCGTAGCTATATATCGCACGATAGCCATTGCCAGGTTACCAATCCATTTGAGATGGGAACTGGCACCGATACCGCACGAAAAGGGAAAGGGCCGATATGGGGGTTCCTATCTCGAAGAGTATGAGTGGTGGAAAAAGTCGCGACGGCGCTCCCGTATCGCTCCAATAGTATATATGGTGATGGAAATCTTTCTGCTGAGGGGTATCTGGCGGCATAACCGCCAGTTATGGCCCTTGAGTTTTGCCTTTCACATGGGTATCTACCTGATTGCAGGGATGCTTTTCCTAAGCCTGTTAAACGCCGTGTTTATCATTACTGAAGTACCATTGGACGTCCTGAATGTTTTTCTGGGTATCGCCTCCGTTTTCGCCTTAGTAGGCTATCTGCTTGGCAGCCTGGGGGCTATCGGTTTGATTCTTAAACGTGCTCTTGATGCCAATCTCAGGCCGTTCAATACCTTTGCAACATATTTTAATCTCCTGTTT
>CAZTHJ010000263.1:0-2191 GCA_964613565.1 uncultured Dehalococcoidales bacterium
GAAAGTGATTCAGCTGGCAAACGACAATCTTGCTCCTGTAATTCCTGTCAGCTCTGGCATACATTTTAACGGAGGCGCTATTCCCAAGCAGGGCGGCATTATCCTGGACATGAGCGGCATGAACAGGATTCTCGAAATAGACGAGAGGAATAGAAGGGCCCGCCTGGAACCCGGTGTTACCTGGGAGCAGATTGTCAAGGAGCTGAATAAAAAAGGATATGGAATTACCATGCCGCTGTTGCCTCATCCCCGGCGTTCCGTAATCATGGATCACATGGAGAGAGAGGTCATCATAAACACTGTCTATGATTACGGAGAGCCGCTGCAGGGCATGGAAGTAGTATGGCCCAGCGGTGAAATTTTCAGGACGGGATCTGCCAGTGTCAATGGTTATCCTGATTCCCCATCCAGGGGCGCCAATCCTTCCGGCCCCGGCCTCGATTTCTACAGGTTCTTGCAAGGCGCACAGGGAACTATGGGAGTCGTCACATGGGCAAACATCAAATTAACATCGCAGCCCGCCATGGATAAAATCTACTTCAGTCCCGTCACCGATCTTGATCAGACAATAGAATTACTCTACCGCATCCTGCGCATCAGAATAGGCCAGGAATGCCTGCTGCTGAATAATGTGAACATGGCAAGCATTATCGCGCAGGATTTTGGGAAGGATTTTGAGAAGCTGCGGGCGATTTTACCTCCTTGGACATTAATTCTAGTCTTGAGCGGCATTGAATATCGCCCCGAGGATAAAATCAAGTACGAAGAGAATACATTAAATAATATCCTTAAAAATGAATTCCCTGACATTAAGTTTTCCAGCAGCCTGCACGGGATCAATGCACTGGACAAAAAGCTGCTTCCCATGTTGCGTAAACCCTGGCCGGGGAATATCCCTTACTGGAAGAACCGTTACAAGGGGGCATGCCAGAGCCTTTTCTTCATAACCAAGCCGGAACAGGCACACATGTTCCTCAACATGGCCTATGAAGTGGCAGTGGCATATGATTACCCGCTCAATGACCTGGGTGGCTATATACAACCCATAGAACACAACCGCGCCTGCCAAGTAGAGATCAATCTCTTTTATGATCCCCTCAATGAGATGGAAGCCAATATGACAGGAGAGCTTTATCACAAAATGGCAGAAATACTCTTCGATGAAGGCGCTATTTTCAGCAGGCCTTATGGGAAATTGGCCAAGATGGTCTATGACAAGGCTGCTGACTATACCATGACCCTGCGCCGTGTCAAGAAAATTTTCGATCCCAACAACATCATGAACCCAGGAAATCTGTGCTTCTAAGGAGAGCTAAGATGCCAAAGAAAAAAGTCAGTTTAGATATTACCAAAGCAGAATACTTTAGATATGATATGGACCACTGCATCAAATGCAAGGGGTGCACATGGGTAGATCATATCTACATGCCAGGGGTAAATTACAGCACCCGCTGCCCCAGCGCCACCAAAAATAAATTTGATTCATACGGGGCATATGGCAAATTGAGGATTGGCCTGGGCATGCTGGACGGCAAATTGGAATACTCCGATGAGCTGCTAAAAATCCTCTACGAATGCACGCTGTGCGGCGCCTGTGATGTGGGCTGCAAGCGCAACCTGGATTTGGAAATTGAACTCTCCCTGGAAGCGCTCAGGGTAAAGGCTGTGGAGGATGGCGCCGGTCCCATGCCGGCACACAAGAAAATATATCAAAACATAGTTAAAACCCATAACCGTTTCGGTTCGGCACATAGTAAGCGGAAAGGGTGGCTGCCGGAAAACATCAAACCATCAGCCAGGGCGGATGTGCTCTATTTTGCCGGCTGTTCGGCTTCATATACCAGCAAGGAGATAGGTCAGGCCACCGTAAAAATATTGAATCGTGCTGGCGTTAAATTTACCCTCATGGCTGACGAGTGGTGCTGCGGCAATATCCCCTTCTCCGTGGGGATGTTTAAGGAAACAAGAGAAATTGCCAAGCGCAATATTGCCGAAATTAAGAAAAGCGGCGCTAAAACCGTAATTACCAGCTGTGCAGAATGTTACCGCACCTTGAAAGTAGACTACCCCAAGATGCTGAACATCGCCACCGCTGACCTGGGTTTCAATGTTGTGCACCTGGTTGAATATGTTGACAGACTGATCAAAAGCAACAAGCTTAAACTGGATAAAAAAGTGGACCTGAGGATTG
>CAZTHJ010000264.1:0-2185 GCA_964613565.1 uncultured Dehalococcoidales bacterium
AATCAATAAGTTATTACCTGGCACGATTTTCGATATATACATCACAGGTGTTCACGATGAGAACTCTTAGAGACAAATACAGTAGACAGTAGACGGTAGACGGTAGGTAGCCGCAGCCCCGAATGCTTTCGGGATTAGCCTGCGAAATTATACAGAAAATAGATAGGAGGTCAAAAAATGAAAAATTTAAGAGTTCTAAGTCTCACAGTTGTTTTAACACTTTTATTTGCCGTTGGTGGTGCGTATGCAGGTGAGATAAAGACAGCAGGCAGTGCATCGGTTGACGTGATGAGCAATTATGTATGGAGAGGTCAGAAACTGAGTAACAGCTGGGTCATCCAACCTTCTGTGACAGTAACGTATGGTGTATTCGGAGCAAACATCTGGGTTAACTCTGATTCAGACGCGAAAATCGATGAGGGCGACGGGCACGGCGAGGGGAGCGAAACAGACGTGACTTTAAGCTATACCCGTTCTCTTGATAAATGGACTTTCGGTGCCGGTTACATTTATTACTCTTTCAATGGTGCACCTGATACCCAGGAAGTATACCTTTCAGCCAGTTACGATACTCTTCTGAAACCGTCTCTGGCAATTTACTATGATTTCGATGAGGGCAACGGCGCATTTGTCCTGGCATCTATCGGACATTCGCTGGAGGTGGCAAAGGGCATGAATCTGAACCTGGGCGCATACGCAAGCTATAACATCAATAACAAGGTCATGGGCCTTGACGAAGACAGCGACGATTTCAGCAATTTCTACAACGCTGAGTTGTCTGCATCTTTGAATATTCCCGTCTGGAAGGCTATCACGGTAACGCCAAAGATTGCTTACTCGTTTCCGCTGAGTGATGATTCAGAGGATGCCATTAAGGGTATAAGCGACGACGGCGACAAGGATATCTTCTACAGCGGGCTAAATGTAACGTTAAGTTTTTAAAGGAGGCTTATGATGAAACGATTGACAGTAGTTACCCTTTTATTATTCATGTTCTTAAGTGGGATAGCTTTTGCAGAAGAGGCGGTAACGACCCCTCCTCCCCCTCCGGCAGCTGAGCAGGCAACGCCTGCTCAGCCTGCACCAGAAGCAGTGGCGGCACCGGAGTCACCAAAGATTGATACCGGGGATACTGCATGGATGATCGTGGCAACCGCCTTTGTCATGCTCATGACTCTGCCGGGGTTAGCCCTGTTTTACGGAGGTTTGGCAAAGAGAAAGGACACCCTGAACACCATGGCAATGTCCTTTGTCACCTACTGCATTGTCAGTCTTCTCTGGGTTATGTATGGGTTCTCTTTCGCATTCGGGACAGATATCGGCGGTTTCATCGGAAGCACCGAAAAACTGTTCCTGTCAGGAGTCGGGGTAAACAGTATCAACGACCTTGCGAAGACGATACCTGAGTATATTTACATTGTTTACCAGCTCACATTTGCTGCAATCACGGTAGCACTGGCAAGCGGTGCCTATATCGAAAGGATGAAGTTCTCGGCATGGGTTCTCTTTACCATTCTGTGGATGACCCTGGTATATGTTCCCGTAGCCCACTGGGTATGGGGTGGCGGGTTTCTGGCTAAACTGGGGGCACTGGACTTTGCCGGCGGAACCGTTGTGCATATCAACGCAGGTATCGCAGCCCTCATGGGTGCATTGGTGCTTGGCAGGAGAAAAGAGGCGGCCCTGAAACCAAGCAATCTAACCCTTGTGGTAACCGGCGCCGGACTGCTCTGGTTCGGGTGGTTCGGGTTCAATGCAGGATCAGCAGTTGCAGCAAACGGGCTCGCAGGGGCAGCTTTTATCAATACGAACACTGCTGCAGCAATGGCAGCGATCTCGTGGATGTTTGTGGAATGGATGCATACGAAAAAACCGACTGTTCTCGGAATTGCCTCGGGAGCGGTTGCAGGGCTTGTGGCTATCACCCCTGCTGCAGGTTTTGTGAATATCAAGGGCGCCATGATCATCGGGCTTCTGGCCGGTATCGTTCCATACTTTGCCGTTGCAATGATCAAGCCGAAACTCGGGTATGACGATTCACTCGATGCATTCGGAATCCATGGAGTCGGTGGAATCCTGGGTGCTTTACTGACCGGGATCTTTGCGGATCCCTCGATTAATGAACTTGGGAAAGGGCTTCTGTATGGTAATCCCGGGCAGCTCGTAACTCAGCTTATTGCTGTCG
>CAZTHJ010000265.1:0-1226 GCA_964613565.1 uncultured Dehalococcoidales bacterium
CTCTGTGCAAAAGATGGCGCGTCCCGGCCTTGAGATAATCGTTGGCATGAACAGGGATGCACAATTTGGTGCCATGCTAATGTTTGGCATGGGTGGTATAATGGTGGAGATTTTTCAGGACGTTTCCTTTAGATTTGTGCCGGTATCGCTCAAGGACGCCCGCGAGATGATCGAGGAAATAAAAGGATATCCCCTGCTTAAAGGTTTTCGGGGTGGTGAGGGGGTAAATATTGCCAGCCTGGAAAAACTGCTCGTCAAAATATCAGATTTTATTATGCAAAATCCTGAAATCGGAGAACTCGACCTTAACCCTGTTTTTGCTTATTCCGACGATGTTATGGTTGTCGATGCCAGAATAATTTTGCAGCCGCAAGGCTGATGAAGATAAAAGGAGCTGTAAAATGAGAAAAGTTATTATTACCTGCGCCCTCACGGGCGGCGTACAGACTAAATCAGCAAATCCCAACCTTCCTGAGCAGCCGGATGAAGTCGCACGGCAGGCCTATGAATGTTATAACGAGGGCTGTGCCATTGCTCATATCCATGGCCGTGATAAAGAAGGCAAGCCCAGCGGAGACCCAAAAGTGTTCAAGGAAATCCATGATTCCATACGTGCAAAATGCAATATGGTTCTGCAGGACAGCACTGGCGGCGGGCCTGGTCTGACATTTGATCAGCGGCTGAGCTGCCTGGATGCTGAGCCGGAAATGGCATCATTAAATATGGGCTCGATGCTGCGAACCATCGGTGCCACGGCGGGTACTGTATGGATCAATCCCCGCTCGGAACTGGAGCGTTTTGCCCAGGAGATGCTGAAACGCAATATCAAGGCTGAGATGGAGATTTATCATCACGGCATGCTACGCGAGATGCATAACTTTATCGATAAAGGGCTGGTGCAGAAACCGTACTATGTGAATTTCGTCATGGGCATGGCCTACCAGGGCGCTGTGGAAGCTACGGCGAAGAACCTTATCACCTTGATCGAGCTGCTGCCCCCGGATACCCTTTTTAACTGCTGTGCCATCGGGCCGGCGCAGATACCCATAACGACTCTTTCCGTACTCATGGGAGGCAATGCGCGTGTCGGTATGGAGGACAATATTTATATGTCCAAGGGCGTGCTGGCAACAAGCAATGCCCAGTTGGTGGCCAGGAGCGTGCGCATCATCAGGGAGCTTGGTTTTGAAATTGCTTCCCCGGATGAAGCCAGGGAAATTCTCAAG
>CAZTHJ010000265.1:1250-2183 GCA_964613565.1 uncultured Dehalococcoidales bacterium
GCTTATATTAATAAAATAAGGAGGCCGTGATGGCAAAAAAAAAAAAGTTCTTCGACCTGTCCCTACCCTGGGGGGTGGACACACCGCTGTGGCCGTTTCCCGGGCCGCGCCAGGACCTTGTCTTTGTGCGCGGTGAGTACCTGGAACGTTTTCACAAGCGCAGTGTGACCTACACAGGTACACTGCATGCAGGTACCCACATGGATGCACCCATGCATGTCCTGCATCCCAGCGAGGGAGGCATCATGCTGGATAAAATACCTCTGGAGAACTGCTATGGCACGGGTGTCATCGTCGATTTCCGCTATATGAAGAAATGGCATATTGTCACGCCTAAAGACCTGGAAAACGCGCAGCCCAAAATTAAAGCGGGCGATTTTGTGGTTTTCAACACCGGCTGGCACAAGAACTGGCGCTGGGACAATTATGCCTACTATAACCACTTCCCCGGCCTCGGACCTCAGGCGGCCGAGTGGCTGGTCAGGAAGAAGGTAAAGGGTGTGGCAGGTACCTGGGGTGCTACGGACAGCCCCCTGTGGCACTATAGGCTGGCGGAAACCATGCCGTGGCTGGACAAGGAATACCGCAAGTCAACGGGCAAAGACCCGGATAAGTTATATCCGGAATATGAGCCCTGCCACAGGCTGCTGATGAGGAATGGCATTACCACCATTGAAAATGCCGGAGGAGAAGTCGACAAGATCACCGGCATGCGGTGCACCATCGCGGCCTTTCCCTTCCGCTGCGAGATGGCCGACGGCGGCATGGTTCGGCTGGTGGCCTTGGTCGCTGAATAGGTTTACATAAAAAATATATGGATCTTGCAGATATAGGCGAAGGAGGTTGTTATGTTTAGTCTGAATAACAAATTAGCTGTGGTAGTAGGTGGAGCCGGAGGGTTGGGTGAAGTCTGTGCTGTTGCACTGGCAGGCC
>CAZTHJ010000266.1:0-2173 GCA_964613565.1 uncultured Dehalococcoidales bacterium
GCAGTTTGATATAGTATTTGCCCTTCTGTACAGCGCCCGCCCCCATCGATACAGCAAAACAGTCCGCCGAAAGGCCCAGGGCAACCAGCAAGAGAGATAACTGGTCCATTATGTAAACTTTCTTGCGGTCACTAGATGAAACCACCGCAGGCTTTCAGCTTAAGAGCACCGAATATAATGGCCAGCGTGCATAATATTACTCCCGCTATGCCAAAACCCCGGTAGTCCCTGGCAGTGGTGATAGCGATCAAGCCCAGGATTAATCCCACGATGGCAAAAGGTATATTCAGCCAATTCACCCACCCCAGCAAGGGAATAACCGCAACAAAGGCGCCTGCTATTGCCAGCAAACCAAAAATAAAGCTGATTATCTGCATCTTCTACTCCCCTCTTCACGATTCAATACAATTGAGGTACTAACCCTTATCTTCACTATCCTCATCTTCAGCATCCTGAACATCCTCAGCCTGAGTGTTAATGCTTCTGTTATTACGGTTTCCCGGCAGCAATTTCATCACAATCATAACTATGGTCATGATTGAGATCAGCCCCACGGCTATATGCCACACCGACGGCGTGAAGCCGATTACCTTAAATCCATATTTGGTAATAACGCCAAGCAATATCAGGGCGCCATCGAAGATCAAGGCAGACAGGGTTACTCCCAGAAAAAAGGACGGGTAGCGTATTTTCATCGTCCCCGAAACCAGCGAGGCCAGCGTCATAAAACCGGTAATCCGCACAACAGCTATCGCCATAGGTGCATGGGAGCTCAGTTTCAAAGTCAACTGTGCCCAGTTATGCTTTAAATATTTATAGCGTTTACCGAACCAGTAGATAACGGCATTCCCTGCAATTCGGGTCAGCCAGTAAATCAGCGCAGCCCCGAACTGCCTGCCCAGAAACACGATTAACATGACGAATACCACGTGCCACGGGTTAGTAGCTGCCTGATAACTGGTGA
The DNA here is from genome assembly GCA_964613565.1 of uncultured Dehalococcoidales bacterium. Taxonomy (GTDB): domain Bacteria; phylum Chloroflexota; class Dehalococcoidia; order GIF9; family UBA5629; genus CAZTHJ01. The sequence continues at coordinate 965 of CAZTHJ010000266.1, forward strand.
AAAACAAGACGCTGTCCAGGATAAAGGGAAACGGTATGCCGCACTCGGTCAGGGCAACCACGATAAAGAGAGTAATGATGGCCAGGGGGCTGCCCTGCGTGATAGCGCCCATGGCCATGGAAATTAATTGGTCAATCCATTCCAGCATAGATGTTAATATTAAAACAACTAATCAGATGCCCCGTTGATCAAGATACATATAGATAAAAATAATTCCATGATCAATAGCGGCGGCTTACGCGCTTAATATTCGCTTTGAACTCCTAATAATGATCGCACAATTTACAGCTATTGTACAACTGCACGAAGATAAAACAATGCCGCTGCAATGAGCTGCGATATACATCTGATAACTATGCTATTGCAAAACAGCGGTATTTCAACTATACTGGCAAAAGTTGTACTATTAATCAATAGAATAAATAAATTCAAATAAAGAAAGATTTATCAGCAGAATTGACGCCCGTATTATACCAATTTGAATATTCCCCTGAATCGGCTTGCTCCAAGTTTTCTAAATATCTGCCATGAAAATACTTATACTATCTGATACGCATATCCGGCATTTCAATCAACTGCCCAAGGAAATCCTGGAGGCAATCAAGCAGGCAGAGGCTGTAATCCATCTCGGTGACTACGACACCATTGAGTTTGTTGAAGAGTTAAAGTCTGCAACCAATTTTTATGGAGTCACGGGAAACCATGACAACGGCAAGATAAAAGCCGTACTGCCGGAAACGGATATCGTCGAAATCAGCGGCAAGAAAATCGGACTGGTACATGGACACGGCTGTGTACTGCCTCTGGGCTTGCAGTACGGGCTGGTGCAGCGCTTTGCCGGAGAGAAGCTTGATGCCATCCTCTTCGGGCATACACATATCTCGGTATGCAAAGAAATTGACGGCACTCTCTTTTTTAATCCCGGCAGCGTTGCCGGCAGGTTCCCTGCGGAACAGAAAAGCTTCGGCATGCTGGAGGTCAATCATGCCATCAGGAGCTATATCATTCCCATCAAGACTGCGCATAAAAGCAGCCTGGTGGCCCAGGCCTATGCCCTGGCACAGGAATTTTCTCCCAGAGAATTTTATTACCGTATAACCACGCTTTATTAGTGCCCCCGACCCTGCCACACCTGCCTGAATGGAGTGGCCGGATGCATACACCGATAGGTTGCCAGCAAACAGATACAGCCTGCTTATTGCCTGCAGT
>CAZTHJ010000267.1:0-2168 GCA_964613565.1 uncultured Dehalococcoidales bacterium
TAGAGTGGTCAGCGTCTGTGCCCAGCTCACCATACCCAGCTGCTCCCAGATGATGGCCGCTGAAAGATAATCCAGTCCCCCTCCACCATATTCAGCCGGCAGGTGCGTCCCAATGAGCCCTAGAGCGCCTGCCTTTTTGATCAGGTCAAAATTAACCCTGTGCTGCCGTTCAGATTCCTTGAGCACCGGCAGCATTTCCTGCTGGGCGAACTGCCTGGCCATATCCCGCAGCATGGTTTGCTCTTCGGTAAGATTAAAATCCATCTTGTTCCTCCGTGATATTGATGAAATCCGGGGCGAGAATTTTTTACAAAGGCATATTCCCGTGCCGCTTGGGGGTGCTGGCTATCTTCTTGGTACGCAAAAATCTCATGGAGCGTGTCAGGCAGCGCCTGGTTTCCCTGGGCTCAATGATATCCTGCACATAGCTCACCTGCGATGCCAGCACCAGGCTGTCCGCATACAGTTCGCCATATTGCCTGAGCTTCTCCTTCTTAAATTCGTCAGGGTTTTGCGCTTTTTTAATATCTTCAGTGTAAAAAAGTTCCACAGCCTGCTCGGCACCCATGGCCCCTACCTCTGCAGTGGGCCAGGCATAGACAAAGTCGGTGCCGAACCCGGCCAGTATGCCCATTCCCAGCACGGCGCCGCCATAGGCCTTGCGCATCATGATAGCCACCCTGGGCACAGTAGCTTCCGAAAGGGCGTACAGAACCTTGGCGCCATGGCGAATAATCCCCGCATGTTCCTGGCCCTTGCCGGGGAGATAGCCAGGCGTATCCACCAATAGTACCAGCGGGATATTAAAGGCATCACAAAAGCGGATAAATCTGGCCTCTTTATCGGAGCTGTCCACGCTCATACAGCCCGCTCGCACCATGGGCTGATTGGCCACAATGCCCACGCTATAGCCGTCCAGCCGGGCAAGGCCAACGATAATCTCAGGGGCAAACTCCGGCTTGACCTCAAGAAAGTCGCCTTTGTCCGCAATCTCCCTGATAACCATGTGCATATCATAAATTTTATTTGACTGTGCCGGCACGATTTTTTCCAGGGTCTCTGCCAGCCTTTCAGGGTCATCCCCCGTTTCAATACGGGGAGCCGTCTCCTTCCAGTTAGACGGCAGAAATGAGAGCAGTCTCCGGATGCCCTGCATGCATTCAGCTTCACTTTTGACTCTGAAATCGGCCACGCCGGTTGTCGCGCAGTGCACGGCCGCACTTCCCAGTTCCGCCATGCTGACATCCTCCCCGGTAACCGATTTGATGACGCGCGGGCCGGTGATGAACATATGTGACAGTTCATCCACCATGAAGATGAAGTCGGTCAGCGCCGGTGAATATACGGAGCCTCCCGTGCAGTTGCCCAGGATGGCGCTGATCTGCGGCACTGCACCCGAGCAGCGCGTATTGATATAAAATACTACGCCGGCACTCTTTTCATCGCTGACGCGGTAGGGGTCATCGCTGCCGGCAAGTTCCGGCCTGATCACCCTGGCCCCGGGGGAATCGTTGAGGCCGATCAGAGGCACTCCCATGTCCAGCGCCATCTCGTGGATCTTGTACAGTTTCCTGCCATGCATGTAGCCCTGGGAGCCGCCAAAGACCGTGGCATCATGCGCAAAAACACATACCGTCCTTCCATCTACAGTGCCATGCCCCGTTACGATGCCGTCGCCAGATGCGCCCATGTTGTATTTGACCAGGGGATTAAACTCGTTGAAGCTGCCCGGGTCCAGCAGCAGGTCGATGCGCTCACGTGCTGTGAGCTTACCCTTCTCATGCTCCTTGGCAATTTTTGCCTCACCTCCACCCAGCCGGGCTTTGGCCTTGGCCTCTCGCAGCCTTTTGATATGGTTTTCCATGTTAACCTCCCAGGGCAATATCGCCCTGTGATCCGTGGGGAAATAATGCGGATGCTGCAGATATAAGCCGCCGCTCCAAAGAATTATTTCCTCAGGCAGGCTTTATCATCGTTGTTAGCAGCTTTTATTATATAGCTTTTATTCAGCTCTTGCAGTATTAAATTCAATGCCATCCCTTTCCAGTGCCTCCACCTCCTCTGCAATGATGGATAGCGACCTGGGGCCGCGGCGCTGGATCTTGCCCTTCACCTGCAGCCAGCCCTCGCGGAAGAGCACCCGGCCACACTTCTCCTGCACATCGCTG
>CAZTHJ010000268.1:0-471 GCA_964613565.1 uncultured Dehalococcoidales bacterium
AGGTTCCAGCGAGAGTTTGTCCATCTCCAGCTGCACGGGAATTGGATAATCGCCGCTGAAACAGGCCAGACAGAAAATATCACGGGACAGACCGATAGAGCTGATAAGTCCTTCCAGGCTTAAATATCCCAGCGAATCAGCGCCTACCCACTGCCTGATTTCCTCTACGGATTTATGCGCGGCGATGAGTTCCCACCTGGTAGCCATATCAACGCCGAAAAAGCAGGGGTAGCGTATTGGAGGGGAACAGATGCGCAGGTGTACTTCCCTGGCGCCGGCACGGCGCAGCATATTGACCACCTTGGGTGTGGTCGTGCCGCGCACGATGCTGTCATCCACCACTACCAGCTTCTTGCCGGCTATGATGTCGGAGAGCGGGTTGAACTTGAGCCTGACGCCCAGGTCACGCAGCCTCTGGTCCGGCTCGATGAAAGTCCGTCCCACATAGCGGTTCTTTAGTAACCCCTCGCA
>CAZTHJ010000268.1:492-2163 GCA_964613565.1 uncultured Dehalococcoidales bacterium
GCCGATGCCGGCAGCCGTGGCGGAATCTGGCACGCCCATCACATAATCGGCCTCTACGGGATACTCGCGGGAGAGCTCGGCGCCCATGGCCTGGCGGGCTTCGTAGAGCAATTTGCCCTCGATGGTGCTGTCCGGGCGGGCAAAATAAATATATTCAAAAACGCAGATAGCCTTGCGATCGCTTTTTTCCTTGTAGCTTTTGACGCCATTGCCGTTAATGCGCACGATTTCGTTGGGCTCGACTTCCCTGAGGAAATTGGCACCGATATGGTCCAGGGCACATGTTTCCGATGCGATGGCCATGCCTCCGTCAATGCTACCGATGCACAGCGGCCTCACGCCCAGCGGGTCCCTGACACCAAAAAGTTCATCTCCTGTCATAATCACCAGGGAGTAAGCGCCCTGCAGGCGGCGCATGGCATAGCGTATCTTGCCGATGATATCTTTTTCCTTGGATGAAAGGATGAGGTTGGCGATCACCTCCGAGTCGGTGGCTGTGGTAAAAGGGAAGCCATGCTCGGAAAGCTCATCGCGCAGCAGCCTGGCATTAACGATATTGCCGTTATGTCCGATGGTAATGCTGTTTAAATCCGACCCGACCTTGATGGGCTGCGCATTGATGGCTGCGCTGGAGCCCATGGTGGAGTAACGATTATGTCCGATGGCTATATGGCCTTCCAGCTGGCTCAGTTCGGCTTCGGTGAAAATATGAGATACCAGCCCCATGGCAGTATGCAGCTTGACCCCGTCCCCATTGCTGGTTGCGATCCCGGCGCTTTCCTGACCACGGTGCTGAAGCGCGTACAGTGCAAAAAAGGTAAGTCTCGATACGTCTACATTGGGGGCATAGACGCCAAATACGCCACAGCTTTCATGCATTTTTCTAACTAGATTATAATGTTTTTGCCCTTATGGAATCAATTTGGCCCTCTTTTGCATCCACTGCAAAGCCAGATCCACGGCGCCCTGTATCAATCTCAGGCGATGCCCTGCGCCGGGCAATATTATCAGCTCTTTAGGTTCCCCTGCAGCAGAGAAAAGCTGCTGCCCCTGTTCAAGAGGAACAACATCATCCTTGTCCCCATGCATCAATAACAGGGGACGCGGTGCGATTTGATGTACCCAGCTTATCGGGGAAACTGCTTCAAAATGCTGCAGCCATTCTTCCCGGGAAGGCGGAAAGTCCTCGTCCTTAATTATCCCCACCTCACGGAAATGCTGCAGGGTGGCTTCTACCTGACTTGCTTTGATGAAATTGAAAAGGGAAGGACAGCCCAATGTAACCAGCCCTGCTATCCTGCGGTCGTGAGCTGCGGCGTAAATGCCGGCAGCGCCGCCGGCGCTGGAGCCCAGCACATACACCCGCTTTGCGTCCACCTCCTGTATACCAAGCAAAGCATCCAGTGCGGCGGCCAGATCGCTGCACCAACCCAATATATCAAAATTGCCCTGGCTCAGCCCGGCGCCACGGAAATTAAAAATCAGGGTAACAAATCCAGCATGGCAGAACTTTTGCGCAAGCAAAGGCCAGCTGCGTTCTGCTGGATTATAAGGCCCGGCCGAGATACCATGACAAAGACAGGCAGCGGGATAGGCCTCTTTTCCATTTTGTGGAATATAGACTTCCCCACTGAGTTTCAGGCCATCTGAAATTATCTTCAGCGGTTTTAC
>CAZTHJ010000269.1:0-2145 GCA_964613565.1 uncultured Dehalococcoidales bacterium
AAGTGGGAACGATTCAACCCATTGACGAAATTGCCCGTATAGCAAAGCAGGCCGGCGTCTATATGCATACAGACGCGGTGCAGACGGCCGGGCATATTCCCATAGATGTAAGGGAGATAGGTGTCGATCTGCTCTCCATGTCAGCCCATAAATTGTATGGTCCCAAGGGTATGGGCGCTCTGTATATCAGGAAGGGGACGAGAATTGTGCCGCTGCTGCATGGCGGAGGGCAGGAGCAGGGGCGCCGTTCCAGTACGGAAAATGTTCCGGGCATCATCGGTTTCGGTAAAGCCGTGGAGCTGGCCATTGAGGAAATACCAGGCGAGATGCTGCGGCAGAGCTGTATGCGGGATGCATTGATAGCAAACTTGCAGAAAGAGATGAAGGATACTCATCTCAACGGCCATCCAAGCGAACGCTTACCCAACAATGTGAACGTAAGCATCTACGGTATTGAGGGTGAGTCCATTCTGTTAAATCTGGACCTGGAAGGCATCTGCGTTTCCACCGGTTCAGCATGCAGTTCAACCAGCCTGGAGCCCTCCCATGTCCTGCTCTCCATGGGCGTACCGCCGGACTATGCGCGCTGCTCGTTGCGCATTACCCTGGGCAGATGGACTACGCAGCAGGAGATTGATCGGCTGATGCAGGTATTGCCCCCTGTGGTAGCCCGGCTGCGCGCCATGTCGCCTCTCTATAAATAGCTTGCAAAAAGGAGCATCTCATGAGCGATATGCCGGAAATAGGCAAAATATCACCTGAAATCTTTACAGAATTGATCTATCCCAGGCTGGGGGCAAAGAATAAGAACATCGTGATAGGCCCGCAGCATGGTGTGGATGTGGGCATTGTGGTTATCGGGGATCAGGCTGTTTCTCTGACCACCGACCCTGTCTTCATTGTGCCGGAATACGGCTGGGAACGGGCGGCATGGTTTGCCCTGCATATTATTGCCTCTGATTCCGTAACGTCTGGTCTTAAGCCAACATATTTAAGCATAGATCTGAACCTGCCTATGGGAATAACGCGTGAGCAGCTTTCTATAGCATGGGGGGTCATACACAGGGAATGCCAGAAATACGGCATTGCCGTGGTGACCGGGCATACTGGCCGCTATGAGAATTGCAGCTATCCCATGGTGGGCGGTGCTACCATGCTGGGCGTGGGCGGCAAGGATGAATATGTCACGCCGCAGCTTATCAGGGAGGGTGATGCCCTGATTATTACCAAGGGTCCTGCCATCGAGGCCTGCGGTATCTTTGCCACCATGTTCCCGCGCTACCTGGAGAAAAAGCTGGGCGCCGCTTTCAGCAGGCGCTCACAGGATATCTTTTACCAGATGTCTGTGGTTGAGGATGCCATGACGGCAGTGGGCTGCGGCATCCGGGATAAAGGCGTATCTGCCATGCATGATGCTACCGAGTGCGGCATCTGGGGTGGTGTTTTCGAGATAGCGCAGGCGGCCGGACTGGGTGTTCGCATAGAAAAGGGTAAAATCGTGGTGGAGGACTGCATACCCGAGATCTGCGATTTGTTCCACATCGATCCCTATTCTTCCATCAGCGAGGGCACATTGATCATTGCCTGCAGGCCGCACAGGGCAGACAGCGTAATAAATGCCCTGGCGGCAAATAATATTAAGGCCTCCATCGTCGGCGAATTTATCAGACAGCAGCAGGGCATGCTGCTGGTGGAGGACGGCAGGGAGAAAAAACTGCAGCACCCACTGGTTGATCCCTTCTGGCGCGCTTTTTATGATGCGCTGCAGAAGTACAATGAGATGGAGGGCTAGCGGGAAAACTAGTACTCGCCTGCGTAGAAAATTAATATTAAGAAAGCTGTCCCTTTGGATTGTCCTGGCGAACTTTTGTGCAGTCATATATTTGATTGAATAACTACAGTGATTTATGCAATTGAGTACTAGTAATCCAAACAGCAAGTTTTTCAAGAGGAGTTAAGCGTCTTTTGTCAAGTGCATAATCCCGAATCAAATATATATTACTGGCCTTAATAATATATTTAGTCATTTTATATGACCAGGGGCTTCTTACTAAAAGAATACAGGCCATATATCCCTATTTTTGCAACCACACGTATTTTCACCGTCTGATCCTTAGTCATACGGTAATAAGATTGTTAGGGCAG
>CAZTHJ010000270.1:0-2126 GCA_964613565.1 uncultured Dehalococcoidales bacterium
GGTGTCCCCCAGCTTCCCTTTTTCCCCAAGACTGGGGGATAAAGGGGGTTGAATCTGAGTTTTTCAGCACTATCATAACTTATTTGCGAGTTGAAATTGCTATTGAAGAACATTTAAGGCAGGAAGGGCGGCTTGTAGTCCAGGCCCAGCAGCTCGCGGCCTTCTATCCTGAGCCGTTTCAGCATTGAATGCAGCTCTTTTTTCTCTTCCTCTGAAAGCACCTTGAAAATGAGATGGATAGCGCGTTCGTTTATCTGTTTAAACAGGTCTTTTCCTTTGCCCGTCATTACAATATAGACCTTGCCGTCAGTTGCATTTTTATTTCTCTCCACCAGGCCTTTGCGCTCCATGCGGTTAACCAGGGTTGAGATGGAATTGAATTTTCTCATGATCCATCCAGACATCTCATTGATGGTCATGCCCTTTTTCTCCTGGGTCAGCATGAAAAGGATCCTGATTTGAGCTTCATTTACACCATATTGGTCGAGCTCGAGCTCATTGGCATTGCGTATGGTGTCATAGGTCTGCGACATCAGCACGTACAGGTTGCGCGTGCGGTCGTCCAGCTTAAAGACCTCGTGCTTGTTTTTACTCTGTTTAGCAGATTTTGTCTGTGCCATCTAATTGTTAAGATATTATAGCAAATATTAATTTCGACACAAGAGGAAAAAGCATAGCATTTCCCCTTTTCTTGACACCTGAGAGGAAATTATTGTACCATTTTTCATGGGTGACTTCAATTATGAAGTTGTCCATGAGGCCTCCGGTAAACTCAGCATCATTTAAGGTATTTAACAAACTTTGGATTAAGCCTCATTGTGCCACAAATCGGGGGTGGGTCAAAAAAATAGACAGCAGGGATTGGTATTTCAGGTGCTTTCTAAATAGTTTGGAGGGGGATAAAGATGAAACTAAAGGATAAAGTGGCCATAGTGACCGGCGCCAGCCGCGGACTGGGCAAGGCTATTGCGCTGGGATTTGCCAGGGAAGGGGCCAAAGTGGTGATTGCAGCCAGGTCCGAGGTAGAAAATCCGCAATACCCCGGCACCATCAGCCAGACGGCTGCAGAGATCAAGGCAATAGGCGGTGTTGCCCTGCCGCTGAAATGTGATGTTACCGATGAGGAAAGCGTTAAACAAATGGCCTCGACTGCGCTGGGAAAATTCGGCAAAGTAGACATTCTGGTAAATAATGCCGGCGTGGCCTTCCATTACCCTGTGGTAGAGACCCCTCTCAAGCGCTGGGAGCTTGTACTGAGGGTCAATATAGTGGGTGCCTTTCTCTGCTGCAAAGCTGTCTTGCCCGGCATGATAGGACAGAAGAGCGGAAGCATTATCAACATCTCCTCTCTGGCGGCTAATGAAAGGGATAACGGCCTGGTGCCCACTGGTGTGGCCTACGGTGTAGCCAAGGCCGGGCTGGACCGCTTCACCTTCGGGCTGGCGGCCGAAGTAGGCCAGTACAATATAGCCGTTAATGCAATCAAACCCCTCAAGGTGGTGGATACAGAGGGTATGCGCTTCTGGCAGAAGGAAGGCGATAAGTCAGACTGGCAAACGCCCGACAAAATGGTGAAATGCGCCATCTTCCTGGCAATGCAGGATGCCAGTGGCGTAACCAGCAGCGTTTCTACAGACGATGAACTGTGCGCATGGCATGGTTTATAAAGATAAGACTTGATTTTAGGAGGAAAAAATTAAATGGCAATCAGGACACCCCAACAGTACATTGAAAGTATCAGGGACGACCGCGTTGTATATTATGAGGGCAAGAAGGTCAAGGATATCACCAAGCATGATTATATCAAGATGTGCATCGACTGGATGGCCATCGATTATGTGCTGGAGAATGACCCCAAATTCAAGGACTTGATGCTGACCAAGGATGCCGACGGCGAGGATGTGCCCTTCATCCTCTCGGCACAGAAAAGCAGGGAAGACCTCATGCGCCTCAGGGAGGTGGTCAAGCTGCTGGCCAGGGTCAGCTACGGCAAGCCATCAGGGGCCAAGTTCGTGGGCAAGGACGGCCTGAATGCTGTTACAGTGGTTTCACAGAGAATCGACAAGAAATATGGTACCAGCTATGCCAGGAACGTAGATAACTTCCGCCGACACTTGCAGAAAAAC
>CAZTHJ010000271.1:0-348 GCA_964613565.1 uncultured Dehalococcoidales bacterium
CCGCCACTACATAGGGTGCCACACCCCGGAATATGGTAAATAGGGGTATTTTGGTAGCGGTGCTCAATATAAAAACATCCAGCCCGACAGGCGGTGTCACCAAGCCCATCTGAACTATGAGGATGATGACAACGCCAAACCATATAGGATCAAATCCCATGGATAGTATTATGGGATATATTATAGGTATGGTAATCATAACAGCTGACATTATGTCAAGAAGCATGCCCAGGACAACATAGATTAAAATGATTACCAGGAATACCGCCCATACAGGTATATCCATACCCATCACTGTGTTTCCCATCAAAGCCGGCAGCCGACTTACCGCCATGAACTTCATCAGCA
>CAZTHJ010000271.1:413-2122 GCA_964613565.1 uncultured Dehalococcoidales bacterium
TTTTAAAATTCAGTCGTCTCATGGCAGTGGTGATAACACATGCGCCGAAAGCGCCGACGCCGCCTGCTTCCGTGGGTGTGAAAATACCGCCGTAGATACCACCCAGAACCAGTATGAACAGCACTGCAGTAGGCCATATACCCTTTACCGCCCCAGCTTTGACCCTTAAACTGGTCTTGGGTCCGGCCGGCCCCATCCGTTTATTCAGGCCGGTGGTAATCATGACAGTGATTATGAATAATATGGTTAGCACGATTCCCGTCAATATCCCTGCCATGAATAACTTACCCACCGAATTCTCGGTTAAAATGGCGTAGATGATCATGGGGATGCTGGGTGGTATTAGGATTGCCAGCGTGCCGGCACAGACCACAGAGCCGGCGGCAAATGACTCTGAGTAACCAAATTTCTTCATCTCGGGTATAGCCACCTTGCCCATGGTAACCAGGGCCGGTGTAGGGATGCCTGTAATGGCGCCAAAGATCGCACTTGCGGATATGGTAGCCATGGCCAACCCGCCGCGGAATTGCCCTACCCATTTATACATTGTATCGTAAAGGTCCTTGCCGATACCCGCATTGAAAAGAATTACGCCCATGAAAACAAAAAGGGGTACTGTGGTAAGCGCATGGAAGTTCGCGGTAGAGAAAGGGATCTGGCCAAGTACTGAGAGGGCGCCTTCAGGACTTCGCAAAATGGCGTAGCCAACAAACCCGGTAATTGCCATGGCCGCCCCTATCCACATCCTCATTAACATGAGGATTACCATGACAAGAATGCCAAGCGCACCGATAATTTCAGGACTCATTCCTTTTCTACCCCTTTCTTTATATTCTCAATCAATACCACCAGTGTGCATAAGCAGAAGATTGCCAATCCAATGGCAAACATTAGGAAAAAAGGCATTGGGGAGAGGTCTAAAATGGAGGACCTCTGTACGGCCCTCTGGCTCTCCACAAAGTTCTGCCACGATAAAATTCCAAGGAAAACAAATGTAATGGCGAGCATGGCGTTATCAATAACAAACTGCACCTTTGGTGGAAGGCGGTCCATTATCAGGTCAACTTTGACATGCCCGCGAGCCAGTGCGCACCATCCCAGCCCTAATGCCACAATTATTACCAGCATCAATGCGGATAACTCTACTGCCCCGGGAACAGGTGAACTAAGAAAATAGCGCCCAATAACATCAGCCACCGTAATTATCATCAGGCAAAAAATTATAACTGCGGCAACATATCCCATGTACTTGGTTACAGAATAGGCTATCTTCATAATATCACCTGACCTTCTAACTTGATATTCGACATAATCATACTATGGAGGCCACCTCTACTTCAGCGATACTCGCCACTTACACCATACAATTATATATATACAATCAAGGTAGCGCAAAAACCGCTTTACCCGTTATCAACTTTAAATAGCGGATAAGAAACTTATAATTCAAGGAACTTCACAGTTGAAGTCATCCTTGAAATATGGCATGATAACTATAGCATGTCATAAATTTGCTTGTCAATACCCTTTTAACTGGTGGCTGAATAAAGTTTTATTCTAAGACAGGGGTGCACGCTATATGAAACAATATCAATATGTTTTCCAGCCCTTTAAGTTTGCCAATATCGAAATCAGGAACAGGATTGAGTGCTCCCCCATGCTGGCCTGCATGGCCACACCCGACGGCTTTGTGACACGGGAGATGATCG
>CAZTHJ010000272.1:0-1724 GCA_964613565.1 uncultured Dehalococcoidales bacterium
GGGAAAATACAGCAGAATGCCGGTAATCACCAGCAGCAGGAAAGCTGCTGTATGTACCCAGTGGAAAACACGGGCTGGCCTGGTATATCTTTGTACTAATTCCATTCTATGCCTCCAATTTTGCCTACTGCTTGGTCTCTTTTTCCTCTTTGGCTAAAGAAGATCTGGCCGCCAGGTAATTGATGCCTAGTCCTACCACAGCCAGTCCTGCCACCGCATATCCAAGAGGCTTGAGGACATCCTTCCAGGCATAGGCCAGTGCGGGTATTTGTGGATCAGCCGGCAGTCCGACTAATTCAGGTTTATGTGCCAGAACATACATCACATGCAGCCCACCCAGTTCATTCTCCCCATATAAGTGGGCATCAGGATAGCTGGATTTGACAGCTGCCACCCTTTCATTGCCCAGCTTGATCATTTCATCACGGTCACCAAAGGATAAAGCGCCTGTGGGGCAGGTCTTAACGCAGGAAGGCTCCATGCCATTGCTGATCCTGTCCGTGCACATGATACACTTATGTATCTTGCGTATAGTCTCTACGGGGCCGCCTGAGGAACGAGGTATATCAAAGGGGCAGAATTCGACGCAGTAACCGCAGCCAGTGCAGATGTCTTCATTAAAGGCAACTATGCCATCAGGCCGGTGATAGAGCGCGCCGCTGGGGCAGACCTTGACGCAGGCTGCATCGGTGCAGTGCATGCAGGCCTGGCGTGTAAATACCCAGTCCACCATGCCGTTGGATTTCTCCATCTCAGTGAATTTTATCTTCACCCAGGTGTTGTAGGACAGGTCGGGAGGATTTTCATAGGTACCGCGATTGATTGTCTTTTCCCCTTCAAGTCCCCACCATTGCTTGCAGGCTACCTGGCATCCCCTGCACGCTGTACATCGATTTGGGTCATATAAAATTGCTTTTTCTGCCATCTATTTACCTCCAGTTATGCCTTTCTGATATTGACCAAGAATGCTTTATACTCCGGGATCATGGTATTGGCATCACCTACATGGGGAGTGAGTATATTTGCGCTGTCCCCTTTAATCAATCCGGCGTAACCCCAGTGCCAGGGCATACCGATGTGATGCACAGTGCTCCCATTCAGCTTATAAGGCTTGAACCGCTTGGTCACAATGGCAACTGCCTCTATCTGGCCTCTGGCTGATTCAACGATCAGCCGTCTGCCATTGTCTATTCCCTTTTCAGCTGCCAGCTCTTCGCTCAACTCCACGAACATTTCCGGCATGAGCTCGGCCAGCCAGGGCAAATTCCTGGTCATGGCACCTGCTTGCCAGTGCTCTACTACCCGGTAAGTCGTGGCAACGATTGGATATTTATCAGGAGAGCCCCGCTGGCTGTCTGCGGACGCGCCCTTGAGAAATACGGGGCTGATCTGGGTCTTTGAGATGATATTATTGACCGGGCTTTCCCATGGCTCATAGTGCTCGGGGAAGGGACCGTCTGCCATGCCCATGCCAAAGAGCCGGGCAAAGCCCTCGTTTCTCATAATGAAAGGCCACCTTGTGCCGGCGGGATCGACAGCCATGGGCGGCCAGCCGCCATCAGGCACATCTCCCACCCATTTGCCGTCCTTCCACCAGATCACTGGTTGCTCCTTATCCCATGGCTCACCGTTAAGATCTACAGAGGCCCGGTTATAAATAATGCGCCGATTTAGAGGCCAGCACCAGGCCCATTTGGGATAAAGGCCAATATTAAAAGTGTCGG
>CAZTHJ010000272.1:1833-2117 GCA_964613565.1 uncultured Dehalococcoidales bacterium
CAAAGCTGGCCATCAGCTTGCCGGTTGTCAGGTCATAGCCATTTATTTCCTTGGCGACCTTTTCCGAATCGGCAGGGCTGCCATTATCCCATGCCAGCTTGGTAATCGCTTCAGCATATTTTCCGCCTGACTTATAAAGTTCCTTTAATTTGCGGCCTAATTCATCCACGATCTCGAGATCTGGCAAAGCTTCGCCAGGCGGATTTGCACCCTTGTAGCGCCACTGCGCCCAGCGACCGCTATTGGATACGCTGCCCTCTTTTTCGTAATGGCAGCAGGCAGGC
>CAZTHJ010000273.1:0-2108 GCA_964613565.1 uncultured Dehalococcoidales bacterium
AGCCACAGCGGGAAAGCGAATTTATCCTCGTAGTGCTTGTCGGACATGGGTTCGGTCATTCGGCACCTCCTTTTAATTGCCATTACTCTTTTTAATATGTAATCAGCGCCTTTTACGGCCTATACTTTTTCACAGACTGTGTTAGGGCATTTATATTCTCAATTTTGGCTCTATGGACATTGCCCATGCCGCCGCCGGCCAGGATAAAACCGCCATCACCGCAGCAGACCTCGATGAGCCTCCTGCATTTTGTATCTATTTCCTGCGGCGTATCCAGTATGAGAGAGGAATTGGGTATGCCGCCAGCAATGCAGAAGTATCCGCCCAGTTTCTCGTGTGCCAGCAGCATATCGGTATTCTCAAACCACCACAGAACGGAGCCGCGGGGCAGCTCTTTAAAATAGTCGAGACGGCGGTTGAAATAACCCTCGGCAAAGATCATGGGCATGAAACCCTCATCAATCAGCGCCTGCAGCAGCCTTTTCAGCGGCGGCCAGTAGAAGGTGGCAAACTGCCTGTCGGACATAAAATCGTCGCCCCCCTTGTGCAAAGCCATGGGGCTGAATGGGTAATCCTGCACAAAGGCCAGGGATTTCCTGATGCGGCTGATACGCATGTCTGCTACAAAATTCATGGCCTGCAGCAGCCTGTCAGGGCAGCGGTGCATATCCATGAGTATGCCTCGGGTGCCGCGCATGGTGTTGCCGATATCGTCAAAGGGGGCCACGCCTCCGGCAGTAAAGAACTGCCATACGGGGAAACCGGCCTTCTGCGCTCCGAGGTTAATCTCCTTGGCGGCCAGCACCCACTTCATGTTTTCCTCATACGCGTCCGCCAGATTCCTTAAAGATGCTATGTTTTCAAGCCCCAGGCTCGTCAGTAGTGAAGCTGCGGCGGAGATACTGCCGACGGCGCCTCTCAGGTCGTATAGGCGTGACAAAGGTGCAAAGGCACCAACCAGGCGGGGAATATACTTTGTCCAGAGGAACTCGTTGGTATTCAGCATTAACTCATCATATTCAGCTGCAGACATATACTCCTTATCAAGGAACTGGATGCCATGGTAATCATTATTCAGCCCGTGTCCGGGCCAGATATACTCCCTGGCATCCATGAGATCATAAATCCGGCCTGACGGAATTGCCATGGCAGCGAATAAATCCGTTTCCATTACTTTCACTGCTTCTTTATAGGCACGGCTGGGTGCGGCATAATCGTACATGGCGGATTTAAAGCTGATTCCGGCCATATCCAGGGCATTATCGGGAGATATGACAGGGACGCGGTCAGTAACCTGCATATGCGCAGCCCGGCAGAATCGCGTGGCGCGTTCCATATATGATTTTGTGGCCTGCGGGCTTATAAATTCCCTGTCCTGTGTGGACATGAATCGGCGGAAGCGTTCTTCCAGCTTTTCCTCCGCTGTCATGCTGGCCCAGTCTTTATTCAAGTCTTCTCCCTGCATGTAAAATGCCCGTCAGTCTAGGCCTATCTGCCATTACCTTTTATCCTTCAAATCATTACAGCCGGCCGGAATTCCCTTCAGATCGGATGGCAGCCCGCAATAATAAGGCCTGCTGAAAATAACATGAATAATAACATGAACATTGACATGATGCAACTATACTGGTATCCTATTGCAGTTTGTCCGCGCTTATTTAAAATAGGGGGAATTGTTATGAAATTACTTGCGCTTACCTGCGGCAGGAAAATGGCTAATTGTGAGGTCCTCACCAAAGAGGCAATGATGGGAGCCGAGGCGCTGGGAGCGGATGTTGAGTTCATACGCATGCAGGACATGGACATAAGGAGCTGCAAAATATGCTGGCCGGCTCCCTGCATGCTGAAGGGACCAAAAGGGTGCATTATCAAGGATGACGCAGCGTTTCTTATCGACAAAATCCTGGGCTGTGACGGCCTGATAATCGCGGCACCGGTATACTCCCTGACACCACCGGGACAATTGCTGGCCATACGCGACAGGATCATGGGGCCCAGGGTGGATGTGGCGTCCTTTGCCGAGGTCAAGAAAATGCAAGGCACCGATACCAGATTCCGGCAAAAGATGTTCATAGACGACAGGATCTTCAAAAAGAGAGCCGGTGCCT
>CAZTHJ010000274.1:0-1358 GCA_964613565.1 uncultured Dehalococcoidales bacterium
GAGGAGGGACGGCGAGGGGCACAGGCCCAGGCCACCGTTCAACCGCCGCGAGGGTGGCAGGGACGGGAAGCAGTTTAACCGTAATAAGTTTAACCGCAGCTAGGGACATCCCTGGCTGTGCTCCTTTGATTTTAGGCGGGGGACGGATTGATGAAGACTATCTCAGTAGCAGTTTTTGGAGCCCTGGGCAAGGTGGGGAAAGAGGTGCTGGCCGCCGTATCCAGGGAGGAAGGGCTCAGCCTGGCAGCGGGAGTTGACCAGAAAGCCCAAAACGACCATATTCTCCTCGATAATAGCCACAGGGTGCCGCTGTATAAAGACCTGGGTGACTGCCTGCGGGATCATAAACCGCAGGTCATGGTGGACTTCTCCATTGCCGACGCTTCCATGCAGGCCGTGAGGTTATGCACTGCCGCCGGTGTCCATATGGTCATCGGCACGACCGGCTTTTCGGACAGCGACTATGCCGAAATGGAAAGACTTGCAAAAGAGCACAATACTGGTATAATAATTGCTCCCAATTTTGCGCTGGGTGCCGTGGTGCTGATGCATCTTTGCCGCCTGGCGGCAAAGTATTTTGATAATGCAGAGATAATCGAGATGCACCATGACCAGAAGGCGGATGCGCCTTCTGGAACAGCGCTGGCAACGTCCAAAGGCATGCTGGAGGCGCGCAAGGGCAGGCCTTTCAAGCACGGGCAGACGAAGAAAGAGAACCTGAGCGGCTGCAGGGGCGGCGAAACGGGGGGCATCGGCATTCACAGCGTGAGGCTGCCCGGCTTTGTCGCCAGCCAGGAGGTCATCTTCGGTTTGCAGGGGCAGACATTAAAGTTACGCCATGATGCAATTAACCGGGAATGCTATATGCCGGGCGTGATCCTGGCGGTTAAAGAGGTGTCCAGGCACAGGGGCAAAGCAGGTAACCTCGAAGGGTTATTAGAACTAGGGGGTTAAGCATGAAATCATACAATGTGGCCATTGTAGGGGCAACAGGGATGGTGGGACAGGAGTTTATCAAAATCCTGGAACAGCGCAAGTTCGCCATCAATAACATATCACTGTGGGCTTCCGACAGGTCAGCCGGCAAAAAGCTCTTCTACGGGCACCAGGAGATACCCGTCAGGGAGACCAACAACGAGTCGTTTAACGTTGTGGATATCGCCCTGTTCTCGGCCGGCGCCGAAATCAGCAAGCAGTTTGCCCCCATTGCAGCCAAGGCCGGCGCGCTGGTGATAGACAACAGCGCCGCCTGGAGGATGGACCCGCGGGTTCCCCTGGTGGTGCCGGAGATCAATTCTGAGGATATCAGGCTGCATAAAGGCATTATCGCCAACCCCAACTGCTCTACCATCCAGATG
>CAZTHJ010000274.1:1457-2097 GCA_964613565.1 uncultured Dehalococcoidales bacterium
AGGAGCGGCAGCCATGGAAGAATTAACTATCCAGGCCAAGGCCATACTGGACGGCCAGAACGTGGTGCCGCACGTCTACCCGCACCAGATAGCCTTTAACCTGCTGCCGGAAATCGACGTCTTCCTGGACAACGGATATACCAGGGAAGAGTGGAAGATGGTGGAGGAGACACGCAAGATCATGCATGCCGAAGATATGGAAATATCTGCCACCTGCGTGCGCGTGCCTATCTTTATCTCGCACAGCGAGGCGGTCAACGTCCAGTTTGAGAACGGGATGAGCCCGGATGAAGCCAGAGCCATCCTGGCCAGGGCGCCGGGCGTCAAGGTTATCGATGACCCCAATGTGAGCCTGTACCCGCAGCCATGGGTATCTGCAGGGACGGACGAAGTGTACGTGGGACGCATCCGCACAGATGTTTCCTGCTCCAACGGGCTGGTGATGTGGGTGGTGGCGGATAATTTAAGAAAAGGCGCGGCGCTGAATGCAGTGCAGATTGCAGAAGAAGCGGCCAGGCGTGAATGGGTTAAAATACAGCGATAAAATGCTTTGATAATATACTTTTGAGGAGATACATAAAATGAAGACCCCGGGCCGCTTACTTACAGCCATGATTACCCCTACCGATAAAAGGGGTAA
>CAZTHJ010000275.1:0-601 GCA_964613565.1 uncultured Dehalococcoidales bacterium
GTATAAGCGGTATTGATGAGCAGGCTCCTATCCCGTGCTTCAGCCATGAAACGGATGACACCCATGCCCATGCCCATGCCGGACAGCATGACAAGTAAACTACCGGCGGATATCATGGCCGTAGCCTGCCCCACGGCGCCGGCGGGATACAGGCGCGCTGCCAGCGTCCAGAAGAAAAAGCCAATCAACGCACTGGAAGCGCTGTTGGCAATGAGAAAGACAGCATTGTGATGCAAGGGGTCTCGCAGATAGGAGATCAACCAGAAGCTGCGGATTTTGCCGGGCAGGGTGTTTCTTAGTGGTATATCAGGCATAATGGTTATATATGACTTTAATGTGTGCTATTATACCTTAACAACTCCGGCAATCTAAAGTATACTGTGGGGAAATTATTCCGGGGAGAGAGATTTGGCCTTAAAACACTACCTGGACCTGCTGATTATCCTTGTTCTGAGTACACTCCTCGTGCTGGTTATCCTGCTTGTGCCGCTGGATGCCCTGCGCATTACGCTGGGGCTGCCTTTCGTGCTGTTTTTCCCGGGATACACGCTGCTGGCCGCGCTGTTTACGCGCCGGGGCTCGCTGGATGGCATTGAGAGGC
>CAZTHJ010000275.1:631-2082 GCA_964613565.1 uncultured Dehalococcoidales bacterium
GTGCGTCGGCTTGAGCCTGGCCCTGGTGCCGCTGATCGGCCTGATTCTGAACTATACACCCTGGGGCATCCGGCTGCTGCCGTCCCTGCTTTCATTATATGTCTTCATGTTTGCCATGTCCCTGATCGCCTTCCTGCGCAGGAGAGCGCTGGCGGAAGAGGAACGCTTTTCCTTTGATATCAGAAAGATGCCGGCGCAGAAATGGAATAAATCCCCACAGGCAGCGGATGCGGAACAGCCCGACGAGGTTCTGGAACAGTATCAGGGCGGCAACCTGTTTAACCGCTACAGCATCACCGGGCTGGCAACCCTGGTCCTCTTTACTATCGGCCTGATCATCTCCACTGAAGCATGGCAGATAGGCCTGGGCATCCCCATTGTCCTGGCTGCGGGCTACCTGCTGGCGGGCATAATCTTCCCGCATGATGATGACCTCAGCTTCATGGAACGGGTCTTTATGAGCCTGTGCTTCAGCATTTTACTGGTATTGCTCACAGCCGTGATCACTACCGGTATTTCAAATTATATGAAGGTTACCACGGACACTAGCGCCATTTTTACAGCTTTCTCAGTTATCAGCATAATCCTTGCCACTGCGGCTGCGCTGCTGCGCTACAGGTTGACGCGGGCGGCTTTCCCTGTATGGAGGATTAAACTGAAAGGCACAGCCACGGGCAAAATCAGATGGCTCGACCTCAGCCTGAATGTGCTGCTGGCGCTGGCAATCCTGGCTGCCATCGGCGCCATTGTCTACACCGTTACCGCTCCCAAAACAGGCGAGAAATTTACCGAGTTTTACATACTGGGACTGGAGGGCAAGGCAGAGAACTATCCCCGTGAGCTGAAATTGGGAGAGGATGCCGGCGTGATCCTGGGTATCGTAAACCGCGAATACGAGCCGGCTAACTATAAATATGCTATCAGCATTGACGGTGACACCATCGCAGAGTACGGCCCCATCGCACTGGAGAACGAAGAGAAATGGGAGTAGCCGGTAGCGTTTAAACCAACTAAAACAGGACCTGCTCAGAAAGTGGAGTTTCTGCTTTACAAGGAAGATTCGGGCAGCCCTTATCTTACGCTGCATTTGTGGATAGATGTTATTCAATGAGCATTATTTGGGGAGTTTTTCAAGGAAGGTACTGGCTGGCCCCCTTTGATCCCACAAGGTCGCTAAGCTGCGCCCGCGAAGACGGTGAAAGAACAAGTCGGGAAGACTGGGAAAATACAATCCAAGGAACACGATGGCCCCATTGAGCCCCGAGATTCCCAGGCTAAAGCCTGAGAATGACAGTTTTGTTGTGGGCCACCAGTGATCCCGCAACGTTTACACTGTATGGACAGTTTAAGGGAAAGGTTGGTTTTCGCAGCCACTGCTGATAGAGCGCATGTTTATTCGGGCTTAGATTCCCGCTGAATAACCCGCGCCGACCTGAGCAGCCGGATATCTT
>CAZTHJ010000276.1:0-2073 GCA_964613565.1 uncultured Dehalococcoidales bacterium
TGCCCTGGACAGCAGGGAACAGCCTCCCATCTTCAAGGTAAATCCCAGGGGCGAAGTCAGAAGGATACAGCGCCTGCATAATATCAAGAAAAAAAGAAATCAGAAAAAAGTCACTGAGAGCCTTACCGGTTTAATCAGAACTGCTGAAATGAAGTCTGGCGGGCGGGCTGTGAATATTATGCCGGCCATCCTGGATGCGGTTAGGGTATATGCTACCGAAGGGGAGATCTTTGCCGCACTGCATGGGGTATTTGGTTCTTACCAACCGCCGGTTGTTTATTAAACTGATAAGTTGATCTCAACAGGAGTCAATCATGAGTGATAAAAAGATAAAAGTCCTCATTGCTAAACCGGGTTTGGATGGTCATGAATCGGGAGCCAAGCTGGTAGCGCACGCGCTTGCTGAAGCAGGCATGGAAGTAGTCTATTCCGGGCCAAGGCAGACCCCTCAGATGATTGTTGATAGTGCCTTGCGTGAAAAGGTCGATCTTGTGGGGCTGAGTATTTTATCCGGGGCGCATAAAGAGCTGTGTTCTCGAATTATTGCGCTGATGGAGCAAAAGGGACTTGGCAAGCTGCCTGTTATTGTAGGGGGGATTGTCCCGGAGAAAGATATTCCAGAGCTGAAAAAAGTTGGGATTGTGGAAGTTTTTGGCCCGGGGACAACGACTACGCAGATCGTTGATTTTGTGGAAAACCTGATGGGCAAAAAGGGCATTATAGGTTGAGAAGGTATTTATCATGCGTGAGATAAAAAAGGAAAACCATTTGGCTGTACTTGTGGGGAATGATCTTGAAGGTCCCTACCTCATAGGCGGGCAATGCGGCACCTGCAGGGAAAAGTTTTTCCCCATGCAAAGCATATGCCCCCGCTGTACAGCTCGGAATATCATGGAAGTAAAGCTTTCGCGTAAAGGGAAACTATATACGTATACTGAGGTTTACCAGAAACCACCCGACTATGCTGGCCCTGCGCCGTATTTCCTGGGGCGTGTCCTATTGCCTGAGGGAGTATTCATATTGACACAGTTAAAGGTTGACAATAAAGCTGAACTTAGAATGAATGGAGAGATGGAGCTGGCCGTAGAGCCGCTTTACTATGATGAAGAAGGCAAAGAGGTAAAGGGCTACAAATTTAAACCGGTGTAAGTTTGGCATATTGCATAAATTTGCTAGGAGTTATCATATGAAAGATGTTGTAATCATCGGTGCGGCCATGAAACGTTTTGGCAGGTATGAGGAAAGCATCCTTGACCTGGGTGCCGAATGCAGTTTGGCTGCCCTGAAAGATGCCGGCATCGAATGGAAAGATGTAAATGTGGCTTACTGCAGCCATGTGCTCATGGGAGTAACCGTGGGCGAATCCATCCTCATGCGCCTGGGCCCCACCGGTATTCCAATTATCAATGTTGACAACGGCTGTGCCGGGGGCACTACCGCCATGATCATGGCACGGCAGGCCATCAGTGCCGGTATTTATGATCTTGCACTCATTG
Source organism: uncultured Dehalococcoidales bacterium (assembly GCA_964613565.1). Taxonomy (GTDB): domain Bacteria; phylum Chloroflexota; class Dehalococcoidia; order GIF9; family UBA5629; genus CAZTHJ01. The sequence goes on from CAZTHJ010000276.1 coordinate 1,497, forward strand.
TCGGAGTGCAGAAGATGCCCAAAGGCATGCTGGGGCCCGAAATAGTTGATTTGCCCGTAGCAGAAATGCTGCAAAGGGAAATGGGTTTACTGTCTCTGGCTTCAAAATATGCCATGATCGCCCGCCGCCACATGGATGAATACGGTACTACGGTAGAGCAGCTGGCCAGGGTTTCGGTCAAGAATCACAAGCATGGTAAGCTGAACCCGTATTCGCAGCATCAGCGCGAGTTCAGTCTGGAGGAGGTGCTCAATTCCCGCATGATTGCTGATCCTCTAACGCTTTATCAATGTGCCCCTACCGGCGACGGCATTGCTGCTATAGTACTATGCGCTGCGGACAAGGCTAAGAAATATACCACCAAACCCCTGGTTAAAATGGCAGGTGCGGCACTGTCGAGCCAGGTATATGTTCCCGACGATCCCACTGGCATACATGCCTTTACCATTAAGGCAGCCAATGAAACTTATAGTATGGCAGGTTGCGGTCCCGGGGACCTGGATGTTATTGAACTGCATGACTGTTTCAGCATAGCGGAAATCTGTCATTATGAGAACCTCGGCCTGTGTGCCAAAGG
>CAZTHJ010000277.1:0-89 GCA_964613565.1 uncultured Dehalococcoidales bacterium
TCTGCCAGCATCTTGCGGTTGATCTCAACACTGGCAAGGTTCAATCCCTGCATAAAAGCCCTGTACGACGTGCCGCTGGCCCGTGCCCC